>JAICOU010000028.1 GCA_025930495.1 Nitrososphaeraceae archaeon | reverse complement strand
TTGCATACGGTAAAACCTTGCATGAACATCAGCTAGTGTGTATGTTCTACCATGTCCTATATGTTGAGGTGAATTTGGATAAGGATATGCTACCGTGATGAATTTTTTTGGCTTATCATTTGGGTTTGCCTCAAAATCTTTATTTTCATATTATAATTCTCATCCTAAAATCATTGATTTTGCTTTGGCTATTGCCTCATCCATTTTAGATGTGTCTTTTCCTCCCCCCTGAGCAAATTTTACGTCTCCACCACCTGCTCCACCTAGGATTTCAGCCACAGATTTGGCAATATTTCCAGCATTTTTGCTCTTTGATGCCTCATCACCAGAGTATACTACTACTCGAATAGTTGGACCTGACTGAAAAACCCCAACATAAACTGAATTTGGGTTTGCTTTGACTAATTTTTTGCCAAAATTCATGTGAAAAAATTCATCATATTGTTTTGAATTTGTAAAACATGATTTTATTGAATTTACATTAATCTCAATCTCATCAATTACTCCAGTATTGGAAAGCGTTGTAATTTGCTCTAACAATGCTGGAATCTTTTCTTTTGCTTTTTGTCTTTCTTCTTCTCTTTGTTTATCTTTGAGTTCTTTCTGTACTGATTCTTCTACTTTCTTTAATTGCTCAATTTCTTGTTGTTTTACATATTCTCGTGCAGTTGGTCCTGAAACAAATTCTAGTCTTACTACTCCATCTTGAATTCTCTTTGTTTTGATAATTTTGATTAATTCTACATCTTTGGTTTTTTTGACATGAGTTCCACCACATGCTTCAACATCAAAGTCCTCAATTGATACAATTCTAACTGATTTAACAGGAACTACACCCCCTTGATAAATTTTAAATCCGTATTTTTGCTCTGCAGTTCCTCTATCATAGTTTTCAATAGTTACTGACATGTCTTTTGCAACAATATCGTTTGCAACATTTTCAATGTCTTGCACTTGTTGATCTGTTAATGATGAATGATGTGTAATGTCTAATCTTGCATGATCTGCTTCTTTGAATGCAGAGTGTTGCCATATCCATGAACCTAATATTCCTCTTGCTGATGAATTTAGAATGTGTGTACTTGTATGGTTTTTTGTTATGTTTGCTCTGCGTGTTACATCAACTTTACATGATACTGTACTTCCTTCTTTTGGAGTCTGGCCTTCTATCTCATGAATAATTACTCCTCCGTGTTTATTGACATCAATTACTTTGGCTCCTGCAATGGTTCCATGATCAGGCTCCTGTCCTCCACCTCTTGCATAAAATGAAGTTCTATCAAGCACTACTGATTTATCAAAAACTTTGAGAACTTTGGCATCAAACTCCATAGGATCATCTTTGTAAAACAACATTTCAGTTTCTGGAATGTTTTCAAGTGGAAGTTGTTCCACATCTTTTTTCTTGTCTGATTGGTGCAAATCTGATAATTTTGCATAAAATGATGAGGGAATTTCAGAGATTACGTCAATTTCTTTGAGATACTCTGGCGTAATTCCATCTGATTCGTATAGTGTGATTAGTTCATCAACTGTTGGTGCTCTACCTTTTTCTTTTAGACGTCCTGCCATTTTACCCATTCTTGTTTTTGATTCAACATATCTTTCAGATTCTAATTTTAGAATAGTTTTGACATCTTGTCTTTTGGCATCAAGCTCAGGATAGGTATCTTTTAGATAATCAATATGCATATCCACTAGCTCATCAATGTCTAGCTTGAGATTCAATCTGTCCATTGTTCCATTAATTCTTCGTAGCATCATTCTTAGATTGTATCCTCCACCAACATTACTTGGCAATGCACCATCTGTAATTGCAAAGATCAATGTACGAAGATGATCTTCAATCAAATACATTCCTTCAAGCGGTGTGATTATTCGATTAATCTGATCTTGTGTTAGCCCTGCAGAGTTTGCTGCATGTCTTCTTACATCAATTAAATCTTCATGAATCTCCAGATTTTTTGCAATTGCTGTAAAATACTTTCTAAGCCTTTCAGAATCTGAATCAATTCCTATTTTTTCAAACAAGTGATTTGTGATTGGACCAAAACAACAATCATATGCAGTTGGGGTTCCCATCGTAATCCATGCAAATCTTTCTAGACCTGCACCCATATCGATAATTTTCTGATCAAGTGTTGTATGCTTTCCCAACTCTCCTTGAAATTCAGTAAACACGGCATTACCAAGTTCTAATCCTCTGACAAAATATTCTAATGATGAACCAAACGAGCCTCCGCCTGCCCAAACATCTTCAACAAATACCACTTCTTCTTTCTTTATTCCAAATTGATTTGTTAATAGCCTAAAGTCTAAATCTACACATTTGTCTTTCCAATATCCCTGAGAATTTGGAATACTGTGTTGTCCAATCATACAAAAACTAGAAAAATGTCTTCCCGTTACTCCGACATTTTCTAAATCCTTGAATCTTAAACAAGTTTGTGGAACCACTAATGGGTTTGCAGGAAACTCAAAGACAACTTTTGAACCCATTATTCTTTGAAAATCTACAATAGATGCAATTGTAAAGTACAGATCATCTCGCCATCTGCAAACAACTGGATATCTTGAAACTGATGTGTGACCGTTTTTTACAAAAAATGATTCTACTTCTTTCCAAGCTTGTGTATAGTCAAATCTCTTTGCAGTTGGAGGATCTCCAATAAACGAATATGTATCATCTGCGTCATCTGGACATAATTCTCTTCCAGAATCTAAAGTCCAGAAGAATCTTTTGCATTTTAAGCATGATTTTCTGACAAATCCCTGTTCTTCAAATAATTTAACCTTGTAGTATCTGTCTGGGTCAGATGAAAATTCCTTTAGGATTTCTTTTTTATCCAACGATGAACATCTCTTAGTCTGATATTAAGAATTGTCGATTAATAATTCATTAAATATGATCTAACTTGGACTAATAACCCCTAAAACTCTAATCCGAACTAGTTTTTCTTTACTGCATCATATTTTGATAATTCAGAATTCCATACTATCTTGACATATGGGTCAAACTCGTATGTGTCTGCAAATTTCTTTACGTTTTCTTTGTGGACATCATCTAGTATTTTTAGGGCTTCTATCTTTTCTTGCAGGATATTTTCCTGTGTTGAATCATATTTTTTTCTTATTTGCATGATTTTGGTGCTAAGATCTTCTATTGTCATACCCGAACGCTCGCTCTGATCCTTTATTGCACTTTTTTCATCATTTTTTGATTGTTTCAATGCATCGGCATATTTTTTGTCATAGACATCTTTTAGCTCTGCCTGTTTTAATGCAAGGTCATCATCAAATTCTTCTAGTTTTTGGTTTATTTCTTGAATTATTGCTGATACATCCTTGTCCTGAATTTTATCTAAAATGTATGATTGTGGATCATGAGATTCTGCAATGCCTTGTGCTATCCATGAATCTGCAGTTTCTTGCAGTACACATGAATATTTTCCAGACTCTAAAGCATAGACTACTGTTAATCCTTCATCACATTTTGTCAATGGAGTTACCGAATCTACATTAGATGCTGTAGAGTTTCCAGTTATTTCTCCCATCCCGTGTCGTATCCACATTTCTGCAGTTGGCATTGAAATGCAGACATAGTCATTTGCATGAAAACGATACACTACAACAGATCCTTTTCTACACTCTGTATTTGGAGTTGTTTTTCCTAAATCCTCCCATGATATTGTATCATCAGGATTTGCTTGTAGATATGCAGGATTTGTTCTGTAATCCTCATAGTATTTTCGTAGTTGTTCACCCGTTATTGGAGTTTCAATAAACTGTCCTTCTTTGTTAAACATAATCTGCTGATTGTAATATGCCAAGTTGTGCTTTACATTAAAGATGCTATTTACCTCAATTAGCTCTAT
Organism: Nitrososphaeraceae archaeon; assembly: GCA_025930495.1. Taxonomy (GTDB): domain Archaea; phylum Thermoproteota; class Nitrososphaeria; order Nitrososphaerales; family Nitrosopumilaceae; genus Nitrosarchaeum. The sequence goes on along the minus strand of JAICOU010000028.1, from coordinate 12,418 downwards.
TCGTTTTGTTTCTGCTGCTTTATGATATGCTTGACGTGCTTCTTTTAGCGAGCCACCATTTGCTAAAACTTTTTTTAGTGCATCTCGTCCTGCATCGACTTTAATTTGTTGAAATTCAAACTGATCCCAAAAGACTTCTTTTACCTGAGGTTCTTCCACTTTATCAACAAACCTAGAAAAAGAGTTTTTTGGTGAGTAATATTCCCATAATGCTTCCCATTCATTGAGATCCTGATTTAGCTTTTCAAGTGCCTGTGCTCTTTTTGCCTCTAGTTCTTTTTTAGCTTCTAATGTTTCATAGTTTTTCTCTTCTAGTTCTTTAATCCACTTTTTTGTCTGCTCTATTTTTTTTAAGATGTCTTGTGCAACAGGATTATTTGCAAGATCACCTGACAAAGTAACTTGCTCACTTGTTTCAGATTGTGCAAAGGAATAATTTACTGAAATTACCATTAATCCAAAAAGACACGCATAGATTATGCTATTCACAAAAAATTAATCTGCCGTCATTATTTAAGATATGCTGAGAAATTATACGCAAGTGTGACTTCTGAAATTCATGACATTAATCCAAATTATGGCTGATGAAACTCACCAGTAATTTCAGAATCAATGCTATCTACAGAATTGAATATTGAGGATGTCACAGTACCATAATCTTTATGATCAACAGTGATATCCACATAGTATGATGTTCTAGAAACATCATTTATCACAGTTTTAAAATTTGAAGTAAAAAAAGTCCCAGAAAATATTTCTTTTTCACTAGTTCTAATTACTACATTAGTGCTTTTTGTATTCCTCGTAGTGTCTGAATACTGAAGCAAGACATCACCATTAGATTGTTGAGTCATCGACAAATCCAATTTCTCATAAATAACATGCGGATAGTTAGATTCGATATTTGAATCAATATTTGGAGGGTTTGTTGATTGAGTTGTAGTTGTTGATTGAGTTGTAGTTGTTGATTGAATTGTAGTTGTTGATTGAGTTACAAGTTCATCCGTGGGTTTTTTGAATATATCGTCGATACTCTTCACGGGATTTATTTGAGATATTTTTTCAGATACTATATCTTTTGAAGACTCTTTTGCACTGTTTATTTGGTTACTGATCTTATCGCTGGTCTCATCCACTACTTTAACTGATGAATCAAGACCGTTTTCAATTGATTCTTTTGTTTTAATTCCCAAGTTATTTGCATCGTCTTTCATAGGCTCAATTACATTACTAGAGATATTGGGAAATACACCATTAATTTCTGATGAGAACACAAACACTCCTAGAGCCAAAATAGATGCTATTACAATTATTTTTATGAGCATGTGTTATTGATCTAAAAAATATGTTTTAGACTGCAAGTCAAAAAAAATTACTGGCAAGCTAAAACCCTAAAGTCCTTACACGTCAAAACTCTACAAATAGACACTTTTAGATGCTTTCAGAATAAAACACTGGTAATTGATTCTGATTTCAAAAACATTTTGCTAACTTGTTTTAGTTTAGTTTTGTAATGGATTAACTGGAGATAATTACGTCTTGTTTGATACCAATAAATACACTCCATAATGCATTCTAATCATGTTTGGAAGAAAGCCTGCACTAAGAGAAGGGGCTCATGTTTTCTCTACTAAAAAAAATGGAGAATTTTATGATTTCATCTTTGGTGTGGTAACTGGAGTTGATGGAAGAAAAGTTGGCATTAATGGAATAATTGTAAATCCTGTAGGTCTTAAAAATAAAATTTCTCAAGGTAAAACAGGTGTTAGGTCTACTGAAATTCTTGAACATCCAACACCTGATAATGTTGTATTGGCTCTAGTTTACAGAGTTGAACATGAAAATTATGCTGAAGTCATAGATTTGGATAAGGACAAATGTGATTTAATTCCGCCAAAAGTTTATGCAATGTTGGATGGTTGGATTCGTGAATCTCTTCCAGAATTAATTAACAACGTGTTGTCATTACCTCCAGGTCCTGAAAGAGATGAGGCAAAACGCGTTTTAAGACATAGAATGGATACGCTTGTGGATAAGCATCTAAAAAGAACCCTTTATTCTGTTTGTAGAAGTTTGAAAATACTAAACTAGAATTTCTGTTTTTAGTAGAACTCTGATTTATCATTATCTTAGACCTTACAAGGATTAGAGAGTAAGACACCTAGTGAGAAAGTGATATATCTATTGAGGGGTAAAAACAGATGGAAAACATTGATTCAGAATACAAGTAAAAGATAAATCAAAACCATCGTTTTTTATAATATATTTTGTTGGGATCTGCCATCATGGATTTTTTCTTTAATACTGCTTCACTGATTTCGAATAGGAGTTTTTCTTTTTCATCTTTGAGGATTTGCTCCATTTTCTGCTCTATGTTGGTTTTTTCCATGCTTCTAAATTTCTGAAATAATTTATTTATTAATTAAACACATGGTTTTATTTTGTCAACCAAAGATAAACAAAAAATAATCAAGGTTCGTTACGATCTATTGCCATAATCATCCAAAAGAGCCGGATACTTGACAGAGAAAAGAATTTTGGGAAAGATCCTGAAACTTGACAGTACCTAATTTCACCATAGTTTTATATTATGCCCTAAGAAAATCTCGATACAATGGAATACGTTTATGCTGCTTTACTTCTTCACAAGCTACAAAAAGAAGTTAATGAAGCAAACATCAGCTCAGTTGTTAAAGCATCCGGCGCCGCAGTCAATGATGCTCAAGTAAAAGCACTAGTTGCAGCTTTGGCCGATGTTAACATCGAAGAAGCAATCAAAGCCGCACCTGTAGCAGTAGCAGCAGCCGCTCCGGCAGCCGCAGCAGCAGGTGAATCAAAGAAAGAAGCACCAGTTGATCACAGTAAAAGCGAAGAAGCCGCAATGGAAGGTCTCTCTTCTCTATTTGGCTAGATAACTATTATTTTTTCAATTTAATTTTGGTTTTTATTTACATCAATGTTAATTAACAATTATCCATTTTTCATTTTAATTGGTTGATTTTTCAATTCCCGCTCAAGTTTTCATTTACATTCTAGATCTGTTTGGTACTATGGCTTTTGCAGTAACTGGTGCGTTTAAGGCAATTGAACACAAATCCGATATTGTTGGGATTTTACTGTTAGCAACAATTACCGGTGTTGCTGGTGGTACAATTAGGGATGTTATCATGGGACAATTCCCAAACTCTCTTTCTGATCCAGTATATGTGATAATTGCAGTACTTTCTGGCGTTTCCATTTTTTTCCTGTATTCGCATCTCAAGAAACATTGGAATCTATTTTTGAAATTTGATGCTATTGGATTAGGAGTTTTTACAATAATTGGGGCAACATTTGCTTATAATTTAGTTGGATTGAATTTTCTAGCAATAATGCTGGCAGGGATGCTTACTGCAGTAGGTGGTGGAATACTACGAGATGTTTTTGTTACTCAAGTTCCAATAGTTTTTGTCAAGGAATTTTATATTTCAGCAAGTTTTATTGGAGTTGTTGTTTTTTACTTTACATTATTTTTTGGAGGGGAACTATACTCTGCAACAATTTTGGGAATTTCTCTAACTACAACATTAAGATTGATTGCAATGAAATTCAACTGGAATCTTCCCAGAGCTAAAGGAAGTTTGGATTAAGACGCGGCGTAACCTTTTGCTTTAGTAGAGACTGATTTGGCTTGACTATGAGCTTTCTGTAGTATCTGTTCCTTGGTTTCATCTGTCATGAATCCTGATTCAATAGATACTGAACGTGCAGATTGAGCCGCTTTACTGAGAATTTGGTTGATGTTCTCTGCAGTAACATATGCTGCTTCAATAGATAGTGAAATTGCTTCTTGGTGGAATTGAGTAAATGCATTTCTTACTTTTGCAACATCTACAACCATCTCTTCTGCTGCATATTTCAAGCCCTCTTCTAATGCAGTATAAAGTGAAATTCCTGCCTCTACTGGTTTGATATCTAGTTTACCAAGTAGTGCTGCTAATTTTTCATTGATTGTTTCTCCTTTTTTTACTGGTGTGGTATCTTTTTGAATCCAAATTGTACCCTGATCAATCTTTGTTGGAATTCCTGCCTCTTTGAATTCTGTAAGCATTGGTCCTGGCGCAATTCCTGTGTTTTTTGCTGGTACCACAATGTCTACACTTGCAATATCTCCACCTCTTGCTGCCATCATAATTTTATTTTTTGATAATAACACATTTAGCTTAAATGGTGACATGTTGGTAAACAGGAAAAGGCATTGACCTGTGAGTTCTTCTGAAATTCCTTTGATTCCTGCAATGTTTAGTTTTTCTAATGCTTTTTGTGCAACTCTGTCTTTTACACATACAAACTCAACTTCACCTTTGAGTGCTTTTCTTAGTGGAAGAATTTGTGACGCTCTGACTTTGTTTATTTTAACTATAGCTATGACTTTGTATTTTTTCGGAACTTCGAGTAATTGCTGATACATCTGAGATTTTCTTTTTGGATATGTCGTTCTATTCTCATGCATTCTTCTTTCTGACCTCTTCTATTTGTTTGACTGGTTTGCCCATTGTAGTTTTTATGATTACTCTTTTGAGATTCTTTTCACCACTTGGTAATTTCTTTTCTACTGCACTTAATACTGCATGTGCATTAATTGCCAAGTCTGCATTTTCCATTGATTCGTCTCCTATTTTGCATGACATGGCTAATGATGCTCTTGATCTAACTTTGATTGATGATCTAAATCTTTGTAAAAATGATTCGACTGAAGCATTAAATGGAACTGGGGTTGGCATTTTTCCTCTTGGACCTAAAAGTTGACCTAATACTTTACCAACTACTGGCATGATTTGAGTATCTGCTAAAAAGAAATCATATTTGTTAATGAATTTTCTAGACGCTCTTTTGTTTGCTGCAAATCTATCTAATTCCTCTGATCCTACAACTGCGTCTGCTTTTGCTTCCTTTGCTTTTTGACCCATATCTCCAGTAGCCATAATGCATACCGTAGCTGGTGAACTAGTTTTTGGAAGTTGGACCACTTCATTAAGTGCAAAGCCTTTTTTTACATCAATATCTTTGAAGACAATTATCATTTCTATTGATTGTTTGAATTTCCTTTGTTTAGTGCTGGTCTTGGCCTGGTTGATCATTTCTTCCAGCTTAGCCTCTGTAATCATTATGAAGATTTCCGAGAAAGCCTACTTAAAATCGTTTAGAGGCTATGAATTGTGATTCTTGTATTATTTTAAAAATTTACACTTTTTGAAGGTTATATTTGTAATTCCAAAGTAAAATTCAATCTGAACTTACATTTATTAAATCACCAAGCCAATTTTCGAGCACATTGCAGAGATTTGATGAACTTGACATGAAATTGCTTTTTGAGCTAACCAAAGATGGTTCTATTTCCGTACCTGCACTATCAAAAAAACTCGGAATCAATGCATCTGTTCTTTATAGCAGGATAAAACGATTAATGAAAAAAAAATTAATCAAAAAATTTACCGTAGTAATAGATGACTCTCTTTTAGGAATAGGTGTTAAAGCATCTGTTGGAATTAATAGGGATCCAAAACTTAAGGATAATATTCATAAAAAGATGATGGAAACCCCCGAAGTCATATCTATTTCCGAAGTAACTGGCAGGTTTGATATTATTGTCAATGTCCATGCAAAAAATTTGGAGGCACTACATTCCATAGTTATAGAGAAATTAGGAAAAATTGATGGTATTATAAACACAGAAACCTTTGTCGAGTTACAAAAAACCGATAAAGATCCAGTTTATTCTATCTTGTAGTTTATTTTAGTTTTGCATCCCACTTGCCTTCATTAATTTCGGCAGTGATCTCTTTTGGCGACTTTCCTTCAATCTTAATTCCAAGTGATGAACATGTTCCGATTATTGTTTTTGCAACAGATTTTAATGACGATGCATAGGATTTCTCTAATTTTGTATTTGCAACTTTGATAACAGAATCTATGGTTATATCGCCTACCCATGTTGATCCTGCAGTTCCTGTTCCTTTTTGAATTCCTGCCTCTTTTAGCAATAGTGCAGCTGCAGAAGGAATTCCAATCTCTATCTCCCATTTTTTTGTATCAGGATAAACAGAAACTGTTACTGGAACTTTCATTCCTTCAAAGTCTTTTGTCTTTTCATTGATGGCCTTGATTATCTCCATAATGTTGACTCCTAATGGTCCCAAAGCTGGACCTAGTGGTGGACCTGCTGAAGCTGCTCCGCCGGTTACAAGTGATGATACTTTTTGTGCTTCTACCATATTTATCAGCTTAATATGAAAAATTTAATCCTTCCTAAGACTCACTTGATAATTTTAGATAGTTGGCGTCGACAGTTACTGGTAGTTGATAAGATGCATCTAATAAAACTACAGTTGCTTCTTCTTTGTCTACATCTATTCTAGTGATTGTGGCTTTCATTCCTTTGAATGGACCGCCTGTGATCTCAACTATGTTATCTACTGCTAATTGTGAAACTGTGGATTTCTTTATCAAATATCCTTCAATGTCTTTAAACTCTAATTCTCCTCTGAGTTGACCGCGAATATGTCTAACTCCTTCTACTGCCATGTATGCATCGCTGGGATTTATTGCCTCAATTACCACATATCCTTTTAGATTATCTACTAGTAATACTGACTGGATATTGATTTTGTTGGCATTTGCCTTTGCTTCTAATAGTCTCATGACTACTTTTTCTTGACCTCCAGTGGTTCTTATTGCAAAAAGATGAGATTTAATTTCCTCGGACAATTTTATCTACCAAATGTAATTACAGAAAAGACAAACTGAATTGTAAAGCCAATAGCACCAACTCCTGCAATTCCTATTAATACTAATCTGAGATGCTGTTGATACTCTTCACGATCTGGCTTTTTAGCCATTTTCAAAGTATTAGCCATATTTTTTAAAGTCTGCTTAGGGTTCATTGCTGGAAATTAATAAGGTGTCCTTATATCTCTTATCTCATGGAACTACTAGTAGCATACCGTGATGACCCTGCGGGATACAATATGGCAAAATTTCTTTCGCAAGAAATGACACAAGACAATGAGATTTATCGAGGTAAGTACTATGATTTGTTAATAATTTCGACTCCTGCAATTTCTGCTGATTGGCTAGAAGAAAAATATGATTATGATGGATTTATTTTTCTCTCAAAACATGCTGCAGAGTCTGGTGTTTTAGCTCTTACTTGTCATAGCACTGGTAATTTTTCAGAAGCCAAATTCGGAGGAAATGACAGACAAATAGCAATTCCTCATCCATATATTCAAAAAGAATATCTTCAAACACTCTGGAAAAATAAATCTGAGTTCTCAGATTTTCAAATTACAATTGAAGCTACACATCATGGACCTACTGCATTGACTAAACCTACTATATTCATTGAAATTGGGACAACAGAAAAACAATGGACAGATATTTCTCTGTGTAATTTAGTTGCTGGTTTAGTACATAGTGTAATGACTAAAAATATCAGGCCATCTCCTGTGGCAATTTGTTTTGGAGGTACACATTATCCTGATAAATTTACCGCGGAATTACTAGAAGGAACATTTGCACTTGGAACTGTTGTACCAAAACATGCACTAGATAATATCGATGAAAATTTGTTTTTGCATATTTTAAAGCAAAATAAAATGGCAAAAACTGCTCTTTTGGATTGGGGAGGACTTGGATCAAACAAACAAAAGTTAATTAATTTTCTAAATAACACAAATCTTGAGGTAATCAAACTTTGAATCTTGATAAAAAAATTTACAAAAAATTACTTGAAGTACCTAAAGGAAAAATAACAACATATGGTGAATTGGCAAAAGCTGTTGGTTTGAAAAATGGACAAAGAGCAGTTGGTAAAATTATGAACAAGAATCCTTACCCAGTAATAATTCCCTGTCACAGGGTTGTAAAATCTGATGGCAAAGTCGGTGGATATGCATATGGTGAAGAGATTAAATCTGATATGTTGACTAGAGAAGGAATTGTAATAAGGAATGGTAAAATTTTGGATTTAGAAAATACGATTTACCGATTCTAACTTTTTCTCTTGGAAATAGTTTCTTCCATTAATAATCTCAGGTGGGCTTTGTTTCTTACAGTGTTTCCGCCTACTTTTTTGTAAAGTACCCAAAATTCTGGATTTGTGAGTTCTTTTCTATCTTTGGCAATTTTTAGTAATCTTCTTAATGCGCGAACTTTGGCAACGTAGATGCTTTTCTTTCCTACTCTTGCACCTTTTGTACCTTGTTTTGATCCTTGTGTTGTTCCCCTTTTATTTTTTTGAGCTTTTTTAGTATGTGCTCTTCCTCTTGAAGTTCCGACAACTGATTTTATCTTGATTTTTTTTGCTGTAATTAAACTACGAATATTTGCTCTTGTAATTGCATCAGCTACATCATCTAGGTGATCTGAATCAAATTTTACTCTGTGAATTCCAACACCGGTAACTCGTGCTACCAGTCTTTTTTTAGCTCTAAGATTTACTACCACTTGCACTCACTCTCGCATTAAAAACTTTGAATTTACTTTCCATTGCTTTTGCAATGATTTCTTTTCTTTTTCTAGTTCCAACACCGTGTCCAAATCTTACTCCGTCTGTTTTTGGGTTTAATTTTTCCAAGTCACTTAATGTATGAACTAGATTATCTGTATATCCTGAAGGGTGTAATCCTCTTGCTTCTTTTGGTCCTCCATAACCTACTTTGACAAGTCCTGGACGACCTCTACTTTTTTGTTTTCTTTGATGATGATCAATTCCTTTTGGTTTTCTCCAATTTGTCTGAAGTCTAACATAACGCCAGCTTTCTGGTCTGATAAATTCTGGATTGTGTTCTTTAACTTCTTGTCTTTTAGCTAGCTTCTCTTTATTGATCGGCATCAGTTTGATTCTTGAAATTTTAAATAAATACGTTCCTAGATGAAAAAAAACATCTGATAAGAAAGAGATAATAAGGAAAATTAAGGCGGATCGAAATATCTCATGATTAAGCCTGGGATTATTATGATAATTGTTGATGGGGGTTACTTCCTCTGACCGAAATAATAGGTCCTATTAAAACTGACAAATTTTTATCACAAATACACAACTTTGGAATAAGCCCCTCAAAAATAAGTCGTAATTTGAGCGTAGATGATCTAGTCAAAGCGGTTGTCACTCGAAACGAAGGAGTGATAAATTCTACTGGATCTCTTTCTGTAAATACTGGAAAATATACTGGCAGATCTCCTGATGACAGATTCATTGTATATGATGATAAAACCCGTAATACAGTTGATTGGGGAAAAATTAACCACCAATTCGCAAGTGACAAATTTGAAAAAATCCTTGAAAAAATGAAACGTTTTGTGGATGGAAAAGATCTTTTTGTGTTTGATGGTTTTGTAGGTGCAGACAAAGAAAATAGATTGTCTATTAGAGTAATCAATGATCATGTTTGGCAAAGTCTCTTTGCAAGACAGTTATTCATAAGGCCATCAAAAGAAGAATTGGAGAATCATGAACCGGAATTCACTGTAATGTGTATTAATGATTTTGAAGCAATACCTAAAGTTGATGGAACAGCGTCAAATGTTTTCATATTGATTGATTTGACTAGAAAAATTGTTTTGATTGGTGGAACTCAATATGCAGGTGAGATGAAAAAATCTATGTTTAGTGTAATGAATTTTCTCTTACCTGACCGTGGTGTATTTCCAATGCACTGTTCTGCAAATATTGGAAAAAATGGTGACACTACTTTGTTTTTTGGGTTATCCGGTACTGGAAAAACTACTCTTTCAGCTGATCCTAATAGAAGATTAATTGGAGACGATGAACATGGTTGGTCTGATAATGGAACATTCAACTTTGAAGGGGGATGTTATGCAAAATGTATCAATCTTAGCCAAGATGCAGAGCCTGAAATCTGGAACGCAATAAAACCTGGGGCTGTGCTAGAAAATGTTGTACTTAATGACAATGTTCCTGATTATGACGATAACAGATTAACTGAAAATACACGTGTTGCATACCCATTGGATTACATTCCAGGTGCAGTAATTCCAAGCGTAGGAGGACATCCAAAAATAATTGTATTTTTAACTGCAGATGCTTTGGGTGTTTTGCCACCTATCTCTAGACTAACAAAAGAAGGTGCAATGTATCATTTTATGTCTGGTTACACTAGTAAACTAGCTGGAACTGAACGAGGAATCAAAGAACCAAAATCTGTATTTTCTGAATGTTTTGGAGCACCATTTATGCCTAGACCGGCATCTGTTTATGCCAAGCTACTTGGAGAAAAAATTACTGAACACAATACCGTTGTTTATCTTGTTAATACAGGATGGTCTGGTGGACCATATGGTATTGGTACAAGAATCAAAATAAAATATAGTAGAGCGATGGTGACTGCTGCTCTTACTGGCGCTCTTGATACGATACAGTATCGACATGATGATTTATTTAATTTAGATATTCCAGCCGAAGTTCCAAATGTTCCATCTGAAATACTTGATCCAAAAAATACTTGGTCAGATAAAGAATCATACAAATTTTCTGCAAAAAAATTAGCTCAGATGTTTGTTGAGAATTTTAAGAAATTTCATAATGTTTCTCCAGAGATACTAAATGCAGGTCCTAAATCTTAATCTGTAGATGTTTTTCTTATTGCTATAACTCCAATCATCCCCACAATTATGGCAATTCCTGAAACTATTGCTATCTGTTTTTCTGGAATATCTAATAATTCAAACTCATCCTGATCTTCATTTATTGAATTCACCTCGATAGTATTGTATGCATCAAAAGTTTCTCCATCTACTTTGATTTTTGCGTCAATCCAATATTCTCCATTTTCATTGACTCTTATTGATGCATCTCTTTCTGGAGTTGCCGTAATGGTTTCTGTTTTTCCATCTTCACTGTTTATCACTGAAATTTTTGCAAAACTCCATTGTTCTGGATGATAAATTGTAAAGTTAAGTTTATCATCTTTTTGATTTACAGAAATTGAACCTTCAGTATAATGTATTAAAAAAGGAATTACATATTTTATATCGTTATGGTCTACAATTATTTTTCCTTCATGTTCTCCATAATTTTGTCCCAGAATTTTTATTTTAATTAGTAAGTTATTTTCTTCTAAACTATGTGCAAATTGTATAAATTCAGGTCCTTCAAATTTTACTTCAAAATTTTCCAGTGTTCCTTCTAGCAGTTTTAATTCTAATTGTTTTTGAGTAGTTGGATTATCTGAAGATAAATTAATCACAAAGTTTGGTGGTGTGATGATTAATTTTGCCTGAAAAGCCTTTGCAATATTTAGCCTACCCGAACCTGAATCATTTAATGAAAATTCTTGGCCATAGGCATCAGAAACAGGCTCAGTTGTAGTCAATAACAATGACTTGATTTCATGATTATGCATACTGGGATATTTCTCAAGTAATAATGCAGCTGCTCCACTTACATGTGGCGCTGCAAAACTGGTACCGCTAGTGAAATTATATCCACTATTGCTTTGTGTTGTATTGATATATGCGCCTGGAGCTACCATGTCTGGTTTTATGTAAAACGGTGAAACTGGCCCCCTTGAACTAAAATGTGCAACAAAATCTGGATTATAAAAAAGATGTAAACTGGCTTTATTTTCTTCTTGAAGTGATTCTTTGATTTCCAATCCTTCTTCTCTATCAATTGATACTACTGGAATTTGTGGTTTATAGTCTGATTCCACAAATCCATGTATTAATTCACCAAGAAAAATTCCTGGTTCATTATTGTACACTATCAAAGCTTTTGCTCCTACAGCTGCTGCATTTTTTTCTTTTGTAGAAAAATACAAAAGGTCTCCTTTGATATCACTTCCTCTTTCTACAAGAAGAATTGAATCTGTTGCGTTAATACCTTTAAGATCGTTTTCTTTTCCATATCCTCCAAAGATTATTTTGCCGACAATTGGCTCATTTAATTTTGAAGATCCTACCATGGGAATTACTGTATATGGTTTTTCATTAACTTCTAATGTTGCAACCAAACTCGATGTTAAATTATTATATGTTGCACCAACTGTAACAGAACCATAATTTCTTCCTGGACTGCCAATTGTTTGAGGTGTTGGACCATCATTTCCAGCAGCAACTACCACAAAGATTTCTTTTTCAAGCGCTCTATTTACCGCATGTTCAATACTTGCATTTGTTTTGTTTACTCCTAGACTGATATTGATTATATCTGCACCATCTTCAATTGATTTGTCTATTGCTTTTATGATCAAGTCTGATGATACTGCTTCACCATTCTCTGAAACCTTGTATGCTAAAATTTTTGCTTTTGGAGATACTCCTACTAATTGCCCATCAGCAGCAATTATTCCAGCAACTTGTGTTCCATGTCCATTTGTATCCAGTGGAGATTCACCTTCCTGAATGAAATTATATC
>JAICOU010000063.1 GCA_025930495.1 Nitrososphaeraceae archaeon | reverse complement strand
ATTGTAATAATGAAATAAAAAGACTGTTCTGCAAATTCTTAACATTTGTTTATTTTTACAAGAAATTTTGTATGAAGTTAAGACTGAAAATGTCTAATTTTGTGACTGGTAATTTTCTATTATTTTTTGAACATTGGCAAGAATTATCTCACTAATTTCTTTGTCTTTCATACCTGATATCTTCATGAATTTAATTTGATCTAAAATTGCAAACTGTACTCTTCCTTGTAGCTGATCTATTATGCCAAATCCTTCTTTTGGAAACTCTGTTATGAAAATTTCTGATTTCTTTTTATCCAATTTATTTCTCTTTGAGAAAAGACATTAAAATATCTAGTTCTTGATGTATGATTTCATGGAAATAATTCTATTCGTTCCATACAGGTTGTTTTTTCAACCATGATATCAAATCCTTGTATAGTTGGCTTTTTTGGACGTTTAAAACATTGATTTCCATATTAGTTGATAATTTTGCTGTCTTGGTATAGTGATCATATTTTGTAAATATGACTTTGTCCAGATATGTCTGACCTTGAATCTCTTTTTTTGCCAATTCCTCCGAATCAGTCATTGCAAAGCATGCAAAGAGAACTCCATCAACCCAATATGCATTGCCTGATTCAAGTGATGCCATCATACTGAGCAGATCATCAAGGCTTAGCTTGATCAAATCCCTGACATAGACGGTTTTGTATGGTTCATGAATAAAATCAGTCATTTTATTGCCTAATTATGGGTAATTTTGACTTTATTTTAAGCCTAGTTAAGAGTCTGTTCTTAGTGATTATGGTCCGAAATATTTTTTCATATACTAAATTATGGTTCAAATCACAATCTGCTACAATTGCAGGGTATAGATGAGAGGCTTCATTTGACTTTTTTAGAAATAAACATTATTGAAAGAATCTGTCAACAATCACTTTTTTTCATAAAGGTTTACTGTCACTTTTGTAACCCATGGATTCAACTCATCTGGAAATACAATGATTAATCCACCATTTTTTTCTACATCGTTACATGTTCCACTGTAGCTTTGTTTGTTTTGCGCAAAACAGCCTAATTTTTTATAGTAATCAAAATCATTACTAAAAAAGTTGTCCCGCTCAAGAGATGATGATACAAAATAGACATCAAATCCTACATCATTATTGTCTGTCTTTATGCTGTAATTATATGAGGCAGTATCTTTTGATGTGCATATTGGAATAAATTGTGCATATCCATCTTTGATTTTACTTTGTTGCTGAGATTTACCATAGTTGGTATTTTCAATGTCAGGATAAACTGATATTTCAGGATTAGTACTTAGTTGATTTCCCTGAACATATTCAATTTCGTGTCGTACTGTGTCTATTGCTTTTCCATATGTTATTGGTTGCCATTCTTTCTGGCAATTACTAAAGCTGTGTTTTAGCTCAACATATGACTTATCATTAATGGATTGGAGCTGGTTTGAATTGTATTCTTTGGAATCACTAACAACATTGTTAGTTTTATTATCATCTGATTTGTACCATGAATTTGTAACATCAAATATGATATTTTTAGAACTACTATGCCACTCTGGTTGCAGATGAATGTATACCGAATACTTGGTTGTCACATATTCTGTTGTTGATACAAACAATAAATGCCCATAAAGTGCATTAGTCAAAATTAGTAAAAATGCAACTATGGGAAGAATAATGTAAAGTATTGTCTTCATGGTATATTGCCTTCTTTTCTGCAAATTAAAAGAAAAAATTTACTTGCATTGGCCTTTCATAAACTCGGCGCCAGCTTTCTGTATTTCCTCTACTGTCATCTCTTTTTTTCTTGTTGCTATGGTCCATCTATGTCCAAAAGGATCTGTAAGTGCACCTATACGGTCACCCCAAAATCCATCCATCATTGGCATCATTGGTTTTGCCCCAACGGAAATAGCTTTGTTAAAAACAGAATCCACATCATTTACGTATAGGTATATCGACCCACTTGGACCTCCTATTGACGTTGGAGATAAACATCCCATTTGAGGCATTTCATCACAAAGCATGATTGCAGAATCTCCAATTCTGATTTCTGCATGCATTATTGATTTACCGTCTGATCCTGGAAATCTGTAAATCTCTTTTGCGTCAAAGGCTTTTTTGTAAAATTCAATTGCTTCAGAGGCACCTTTTATTGTTAGAGTGGGAGTAACTGAATGATATCCATCTGGAATTGGTTTTACCATATGCAAATTATTATTTGAATGGATTTATCTGTTTTCTAAGTTTTCTAGTTTGCTGACTCATGGAATTTTTCTATCTTTTCAATTAATGCTTCTTTAAAATCAAATGGTATCTTGATAAACTCTGCAACATCGCCAGTTTCTTCAGAACCTATAATTACAATTTGATCTATTTCTGTACCTGTTCTTTCTTTCCACATAAGAGAATATGCTGTTGCTTGCATGAAATATTTCTGAACTTTATCATAATGTTCCATCAGTCTGCTTCTGCTTGTCTTAAAATCAATAATCGACAAATCTCCATTATACTCTGCTATACAATCACAAGTTCCGGCAATTTCAAACTCGTCGCTATACAGCGGAAGTTCAATTCCTCTAATGTTATTCATTTTATGCATGTATGGCTTTAGTTTCTCAAAATGGTTCTTTGGAATATCTAAAAAATCTCCTTCTGATTCTTTATTGTTTAGATAATCTTCGCATAATTTGTGTGTCATTGTTCCATGAATTTGCGCTTCTTTCATTATTTGCTCTGCAGCATCGTTTCCCATTCTTTCTCTCCATTCATCAAGGCCTGACATGTCTGATGTCTTTGATAATACTGTGGTAATTGATGGGTATAGTTTTCCTTGAGGTGTTTGATAGTATCTGACTCCATTTATTTCTGTTTGAGATGCCAATGGAATTGTTGTAATGTTGTGAATAAATTGCAATTATCCATATTGTATCAAAGCAATAAAAAAATCAAGTGTTTTAAGAAAATAATCGTCATTTGGATTTTATTATTTAATTAATTTTCAAAGCTTTTTTCAATTTCCTGTGCAAGCGATTCCAGCTTGCTTGTATCTCCTAGATTTCTATAGGTTAGTTTCTCCAGTGTCTTGATTATGCTAATTGCTGCTCTATACTGTGGAATTTCAGGCTGATTTAACTCTCCATACATTCCCATTCCTTGAATGCCATTTTGTTTTGCAAACCCTAAGATCAACCCGTTAAATCCTGTAATTATTGATCTTTGTGGCGTTGTCAAAACTCCTAACCCTTGCATCTGTTTTGTTAGTTCTATGGATGTGGTAGTGACAAAAGTTTTAGGATTTTTATCCAGTACTCTGTTTGTGTGAAAACCACCTAATGTATAGATGAATTTGGCAGAGTATTTTTTGGAAACATCTATGACATCTTGGCAAAGCGAATACAGTTCTTGGCTGTCTTGTGGCTGACCAGTTCCTCCTCCAAATATAATTAATCCCTCAGCGTATTTGTATTCCCAACTTTCATTTGGCAAGTCAATGTGCCCTCCTTCATCTACAACATATGTGGGGTATGGTGTCTTTGCAATTCTGAATTTTTTTGTCCTCAAACTATTATTGATGAAATTTACTACTATGCTACCCACATTTCCCATGTCTTGCATCGCAGCAATGACTATCGGTTTTTCAATTTCTGGTTCTTCTGTTTGAAAAAATTCCATTATTTTCTCTAGATTTTACTTACTTAAAACTTAAGATTTGTATAGATATTCAAACATCTGATATTGTATATGATCATTGGTAAAATAAATAAAAATGAGAAAAAAATCAAATTTCATTTGGAAATAAAGTGCACGAAATGTGGGAAAACAGTACCTGGTGGAATGCAAGCATCTGAAAACTATTTTGGCTCTGATTCATTTAAGATAGAAATCAATAATTTTAAGAAAAATTATCTCTGTGGTATATGTAGAGACAAAAAAAGACTTGCAGATAAAACATAACTTATTTCTAATTTATTTAGTTATGATAAATAATTAAAATATTCTCTTAGAATTATCCCTTTACTACCAAACTGCATGCACTATTTCTTGTAGATTTCTTCTTGGTTTTGGGAAT
This sequence comes from Nitrososphaeraceae archaeon, assembly GCA_025930495.1. GTDB lineage: Archaea > Thermoproteota > Nitrososphaeria > Nitrososphaerales > Nitrosopumilaceae > Nitrosarchaeum. The sequence continues at coordinate 2,749 of JAICOU010000063.1, read as the reverse complement.
TTATTCTGCTTAGGATATCCTATGCATAATATTGATGATGGAATTAAATCTGTATTGATTACTTTCATTACTTTTTGCTCATCAAACATCCCAATCCATATGGAACTTAATCCCAACGCCTGAGCTGCAAGCTGAGAATATGCTGCAGCTAGTGTGGCATCTTGTATTGCAAATTTTTTGAGTACTTCTTCTGGAAAATTAAATTTGACTCTAGATGGATTTTTACAAAAAACCAGTACCACAGGTGCATGTACGTATGGCTGATTATTACATGCCTCTACTAACTGCTGCTTTTTTTCAGGACTTTTTACATAAAATATCTCAAAACCCTGAAAATTTCCAGCAGTAGGTGCAGTGTCTGCAGCAGCTATGATTTTGTCTATCTTTACTGTCTCTACTATTCTATCTGTAAATTTTCTAGTTGAGCGTCGTTTTGACATTACTGTAAATAGATCTGTATTGATAAATTCAGTTGGCGATGATTTTAGTATCTCATTGAGTAATTGATTTCTGACATTAACGTCTGTATGTATCTCTTTTGGTTCATATCCTGATGGGTAAATTTTTTCAGGATTGTCTATTGAATCCATATTATCTAAAGAAGAAATATCTAATTAAGTAATTCTCTATTGTTGATTTTATTTTGAACTGTTCTATTTGGATAATTGATGTAATATTGCACCGCAACTATTGCATTTTTTATTTTCCATATAATTTTCAATGGTTTGACCGTCCCAGATCAAAGCATTTGCTTTATGACCTTTTTCACATTTTATCTTAAATAACGTGCTTGCCATAGGTATTTTTTCTGATTTTTTTCTAAACTTAAAGATATTGTTTTAGAATTAATGGTTTATTGGCTAGGTCTTGCATTGCCAATATCACTTGATTCATCTTGTTTTTTGAATACTCTGTATTCTCCAATAATAGAACTGCATTGCTGACATGTGTATTGCCCTCTTTCTACTAGAATCAAATTATCTGCAACTTGTTCATTGGTATTTTCTTCTAATCTTATCTTTGGTGAATTACTAAATTCAGATTCACAGTTTTTACAGTAATGCTTTGACATTTTTTGCTCTTCAAGTTTGCCTATTGGTGCTAAAAATAATTTCCCAACTCCTAAATCTGCTTTTTTTGCTTGCTCCTCAGTTAAATCAGCTATTATGTAACCCCCTGACCCTTGTAGTTTGAATTCTGCCATTTGTTTTCTTGTTTCTTTTGGCCTTAAAATACTGTGTCTTCGAAAATTAGTTTATGGTTTTGTTTTTACTTTTCTTATTTGATAAAGTACTGAAAAACCTAATCCTGACATAAATAGACCAATACCAAACATGCTTAGAAAAATCATATTGGTAGTATTGTCTTGAGGATTCAACAACATTGTAAATCCAATCAAAGTCAAGATAAAACCTAAAATAAGAACCAAAATACTAGGACGTTTAAACTCTATAATTTTAGACACACTCTAAATAATTTTGATTTTATTTAAGCATGATTTCGAATATGACACAAAAAATTTAGAATCTACGTAGGTCTAGTGCGAGTTTCAGTCTTTTTTCTTCAATTGTCTTGTCTTTTAATTCCATAAATTCTGGCTGTGTTATTGCTTTGGTGATTGCAGGTGTTTTTTTATCTATAGGTCTTATGTTGTTTGTATGTTTCATAATTGATTTTAATTTTGTATAAACTTAAGGGGCAGTATGTGTGTTAAATTACATACAATATTCCGATTTACAAGGTGATGACTAATTGTTTTGGAGTAAACCTTCCTTGCTATATCTGCACCATTTTAAAAAATAAATTTTGTTTATTTTTGATTGACCTTTTCTGCAGCCTTTTCATAGAAAAATTCTTGTTTTTTCAACTCTTTCTCTGAAATTATTCGGCATTTTCTCATTGGTACTAGTCGTGATATTTGCTCATAGGTATTCATGTCTCTTACATCTGCTGCATATGCAATTTGTAGCAGTGGTGATTTTTCTGTAATCATTGGTTTTACTTGCTCATATCCCCCACTTTGGCGCATACCTGTACGATACAATCCAATATTTTTTCCATTCTTTGAAATTTGTGGATCCTGATAACAGCAAATGGAATATTCTCCATTTTCTTTTTCAATAATTGTTAATCTTGTAAATTTATCACTCCAATCTTTGATCTCGCTTGCAATTTCCATTGCCTCTTTTTTATCCTCAAAGACAGTTGATACTACCAATCTGTCTTTCTCATATGCCCATGAAATACCGTAAAAATTTCCATGCCACTCTATCTCGCCAGACATGTATATTTCTGAGAATTTATCAAATTAACACTTTCGAATTATTGTTTACGATATGAATAATCCTACTATGCTATGTATCTTCATCTACAAAAAAATACTAGCAGAATCTGTCACATTCACATTTTCTGCTGGTAAACACATTTCTCAGAATGTCTAGTCTTGAATGGGAGATTGAAGGTTTTTTGCCAACAATTTTGAATAAAGTGATCCCAGTGGCAGAGCTAGTTCCTTTAAGTGCCCAAGAGCCATTTTTCATCAAGTATGGTTTTGGGTTTTTCATAGTCACTTTTTTGTGTGCCTTGACATCATATGCCTCAATTTCTGACATGAATCTATATCTCAAAATTGATATTACATAACCAGAGTAAATTTTTTCATATCAACAAGCTCAAAAATAGTTTTTCTAAAAATTAGAGCCTGAGGGCTATCCCAACTAATCAATTATTGCAATTATGGGATGATTGT
>JAICOU010000026.1 GCA_025930495.1 Nitrososphaeraceae archaeon | reverse complement strand
TCTCCAGGTGCTGACTTGCTATCTAATAGATAAAATACAGATATGTTTTAGATAACTCGTAATGAAATTAATAGTTGGTATTACTGGCAGCACTGGCGTTATCTATGGAATTCGTTTGTTAGAAGTTCTCAAGAAATTAGGCGTTGAGACTCATTTGATAATGTCTGAGTGGGCTATAAAGTGCATTTCCATGGAAACAGAATTTCAACTTGATTATGTAAAGTCTCTTGCAACAAACACCTCTGATGAAAAAAATATGGCATCTAGTGTTTCTAGTGGAACTCATAAAGTTGATGGCATGATAGTTGCACCATGTAGTATGAAAACACTATCTGCAATTGCAAATGGATACGATGATACTCTTGTAGCAAGAGCAGCGGATGTTACAATTAAGGAATCAAGAAAACTAATTTTAATGGTAAGAGAAACCCCCCTTTCTGCAATACATCTTGAAAATATGCTCAAGCTGTCAAGATTGGGTGTTGTAATTTTACCACCTGTTACAGAATTTTACACAAAACCAAAAACCATCGATGATATTGTAAATCATGGTGTTGGAAAGTGTTTAGACCAATTTGATCTAGAGCACGATTTATACCCTCGTTGGGGCACTTTTAAATTATAATTGCCAAAAATTATTTTTGAAAAAATCATAAAGGCTGACAGGAAAAAAGTCTTTGAACTTACAACAAATTATGAAAATTTTCAAAAAACTCTCCCACAATACTATCCCTCTATCAGAATAATCTCTGTCCGTGGAAATGTATCTGTTGTAGAAGAACACTTACGGATTGCTGGGCAAGAATTAGTTATGATGGCAAAACATGTAATTGATGAACCAATCTTGCATGAAATTTTTATTATTGGAGGAGACGCAAAAGGCACTCATATCATTAAACGATACGAGTCTATTCCACATGGCACAAAATTGACTCTTGAAATTGATTGGAAACTAAAAGGTATCATGAAACTGTCTAATTTTTTTGGCAAAAATAAGATTCTAAATGACTATTCTAAAATCATTGATGAATTTATTGCAATTGCGGAGCGTTAGTCTGATTTTTTTTCTTTGTTTTTAAACTCATTAAGCTCTTTTTCGCCTTCAATCTTGCCTTTCTCAAACTCTGATTTTGCCTTGCCAAAAGTTTTAGCTAGTTCTGGTATTTTCTTTGCTCCAAAGATAACAACTGCTGCTAGCACTACAATTACCAATATCTCATTTATTCCAGGCATTGCAAGTAGGATATTCTGTAGTGTCATCTGAGCTCTAGTCTATGATTTAAGATTTAAATCTTTTTTACGTTTTTTATGCTCAATTATTATCATGCCTCCAAGATAAAGTGCCATCATGGGTACTGCAATAAACCACATGGTAATCCCACTTCCATCTGGAGTAACTATTGCACCAAAAACTATGATTGCCAGTATTGCATATCTTATGTTTTTTCTCCAAAAATTATCCCCCACTATTCCTGACATTGATAATGCATACATTATCAATGGGATTTGAAATGATACACCAAATGCAAGTAAATACTGTAAAACAAATGTAATGAAATCCATTATGTTAAGAAATGTGATCAATCCGGATGCATCTCCATACATGTAAAGAAACTCTAACATGTATGGGATTACTAAAAAATATGAAAAGACACAACCTGTTATGAATAATGCTAATGCAGGAAGTGCAATGCTGCGTGTAACTTTGATTTCACGTTCTTTTAATGCAGGTTTTATGAATCCCACTAATTCTTTGATTATTACCGGCATTCCAACTACTATTGCTACAAGTGCTCCGACATAAATTTGGGCAAAGAGAGCTTGCCCTGGTTGTGTTTGTATTAATTGAACTCCTTCTGGAACTAAATTGTTTTTCATATAATTTGTAATCTGTGCCGCAATGTTGTTTATTGGATCTATCGCAGGATAGTATAGCTGAACCCCTGCTATGTCAATTGGGTATAAATGGCATGAAATTATAAATGCAAAAATTACTCCTATTACTATAATAATTCGCATAATTCGTTTTCTTAATTCTTCTAGATGTTGATTGATACCTTCAATTGATGACATCTAAATTCATCTATCTTAAACTGTTTTATCTATTTGCCTGGAATTGGAAGTAGTTTTGCTTCTGGCAATCCAGCATTTTTGAGTTCTTCCGTACTCAAATCATGAAATTCTAAGGAGATGATGGCTTTTGTATTAAATTTCTGTTCCATACTTTTTGCTAATGCTGCAATGTCTTTGCTGGAATAGATTTCTTTTGAACCTTTGAGAAATATCCTTTCACCTTTTTCCATTTCTTTTCCACCGAATTTTTCTTGAAGGAAACTTGTGATGGAAGGTAATTCACTTCTTGGTATGTTGTTGTAATAATATGTAATCCCCTTGACTGATTCATAGTCATATGGTGTGCCATTTCTATACATGAAGATACCAATGAAAATTGCTTCTACGTCTGGTTCTCTGACGCATTTAATTTCCCAATTTAGTAATTTTTCTTCATTATAGACAAATTTCTGCATTTCATCTGCGGTAATCTTCCAATATCTTGATCTTGACAATATGTTATATTCTCCAATAATCTGATATAAATTTCAATGTTCTATCAATAAAACAATGCCTTCACTTTTGACTAGATATAATTTCAAGAGATATGATTGACGGATTTGGAACTATGTTTTTTAGAAATTATTACTTCGATAACAAGACCTGTAACTATTACTGCCAACACTGCTATTGCAGACCATAAGAATTGAACTACTGGGTCTGTGGTTTGCATTACTGCAGCTGTCATCATGGTATCTTCTGTAGGCATTGATTTGAAGGCTATCTCTGGTGCTTCTGAAGGTGCAGTAATCATTGAAGTTTGTTCTTCCATGTTTACACTTGGCTCTGTTCCTTTTTGGATAATCTGTGATGAAAACCATGCAGCTATGGATATTCCTCCAAGTGTAGCTAATCTATGAATTCTTGTAAACGAATTGAAAAGAGACTTGCTCTTTTTTGCAGGTTCGGACATTTGTGATGGTAGTATTATTATTGCAAGCTTGTCTACAGTGTAAAACTTCATGTCATGGGATTTTGTATTTTTTCCAACGTTTGTGATTTTTACTACTCCTGATTCTTGCATTTTTTTTAAATGATAAATCACTAATGGCAATGAAATTTCTGTCTTTTGTGATATTTGATTTGCCGTCAACGAATCATTAAACAAAATTTTTAAAATCGCCCTACTTGAATCCGAACTTAGTATTTCTCCTATTGATTTCATCTTTTGATCCTCAGTTGACAGAATTTCTACTCTATCTGAAATTCCCACCGATTCCCCTTCCACATCGTCTTTCATTGAACCAATAAAATTTGAAGTGTCTTATTAAGACTTGTTGTTAAAATGAAATTTAATCAAACCTTATCTACAAAAATATGTATTGTATATTTATGAAACATTCAAAACAAATCATAACAGCAATGATTGCTGTGCTGGTAGTCTCTGTGACTATGGGCGCAATTTCGGCAACACCAAATGCAACCGCACAAGAAGTCACCCCATTCCCATCTAGGGAAAAAGTGATATCTGTGACTGGAACTGCAATTTCAAGCGTAGAGCCAGATCTTGCAAACATTAGTTTTGGTGTTGAAATTCAAGAGAAAACTGCTAAAGATGCACTAATTGCAAACTCTGAATTGATGAGTAAAGTGATAGACTCTATAAAACAAGTTGGAATTACTGATTCGGAAATTAGTACGTCTCAGTTTAACATCTACCCTGTGTATGATAGCTATCAGGAACCAGTATCTGGTAGATATACACAAGAACTTGTTGGATACAGAGTAAGCAATATCGTCAATGTGAAAACTGAGAAACTTGACAGTGTAGCTTCAATCATTGACAGTGCAGTAAGCGCAGGAGTAAACAGAGTCGATAGTGTATTTTTTTCACTATCCACAGAAGTTTATTCTAAACTCAAAGATGATCTTTTAGAAAAAGCTATTCTAAATGCAAAGTCAAAAGCAGAAAAAGCATTGTCTCCACTTGATTATAAAATAATTGGAGTAAAGGAGATATCGCTATCTGAATTTTTAATGCCCTACCCAACACCAATGTATGACATGGCTTATAGTGAAGGAATGGCAAAATCCTCTGTTCCTACACCAATATTCTCATCAGATCAAGACATTAGTACCAGCGCCAATGTTGTCTTCCTAATAGGAAGCAACTAATTTTTTTATTTTTTTAATAAAAACATTAAGAATTAATTGTCAATGTTTGAGTATCAAAGCACAAACCAAGTAGGAAGATAGATTAACCTCTTTTCAATTTTGCAAATTATTAATGGCTACTTTTAATGTTCATGTGACCATTGAAAACAAACCTGGAATCAGTGATCCTGAGGGTGAAACAATTCTAAATGATCTAGTATTGAAAGGCACACATTCTGCAATATCTAAAATCAAAACTGCCAAAATGCTAAAATTCACAATCAAAGAAAAAGATAAAAAATCTGCACAAACTAGAGTTAAAGAAATCTGTGATGAACTACGTATTTACAATCCTATGGTAAGCAAAGTCACAATTGATGTATTTGATAGTTGATTTTATCTTCTAAATTATTCAATTTATGGGTAATTTCCTGTGTTCATGACCGATCTTTGTAATTGCCTCTCTTTTTGTAGTTGGGAATAAAGCGATCAAATATTCTTCATTTTGGTATTTTTTGACTAGATTCAAATTAAATATCTCTGTAGATAAAACTAATTGTGAAGATAGGCGTAATAGTTTTTCCAGGCAGTAATTGTGATCGAGACATGTATCATGTCTTGACTGATGTTTTCAAACTTGATGCTGAATATTTTTGGCATGACAAAGGATTGCCAAAAAACATTGATGCTGTAATTCTTCCAGGTGGGTTCTCTTATGGTGACAGATTGAGATCAGGGGCAATTGCAGCTCATAGCCCAATAATTAAAGATGTCAAAAAAATGGCAGAAAAAGGAATTCCAATTTTAGGGGTATGCAACGGATTTCAAATTCTTGTAGAAGCTGGTTTACTACCTGGTGCATTGCTCAAAAACACATCTCTTAATTTCATGTGCAAGTGGACTAGTCTAATAGTTGAAAATAATAAAACTCCTTTTACAAATAAATTAAAACTACATCAAAAAATTCCAATTCCAATTGCAAATGGTGAAGGAAGATATTATGTGGATGATGAGACACTTAAAAAATTAAAGAAAAACAATCAAATTGTATTTAGATACAGCGAAGTAGTAAATGGCTCTTCAGATAGAATAGCTGGCGTTTGTAATGAAGATGGTAATGTTGTTGGTATGATGCCTCATCCAGAAAGAGCGGCTGAATCAGAAATTAATCCAATTGACAACAAACCGTCTTCTCTTATTTTTGAATCATTACTAAATACAATTGGTGTTAAAAATTGAGTTTAGAGCCACAGGAACTAGATGATCTTACATCTAAAATCGGAAGAAAACCTACATCTACTGAATTACAAATTGTAGCTGCGGAATGGTCTGAACATTGCTCATACAAATCCTCAAAGAAACATCTCAAAATGTTGCCCATGAAAGGACCATTAGTCATATCTGAAAAAGGATATGACTCTGGAGTTTTAGATGTCGGCTATGGCTATGTCATAACTGCCCATATTGAAAGTCACAATCACCCCTCAGCTGTTGAGCCATATGGTGGGGCTGCAACAGGTGTTGGGGGAGTTATTCGTGATATTTTATCAGCAGGAACAAGACCTATTGCTATTTTTGATGGTTTGAGATTTGGAGATATTGAAAAAGATCTACAAGCAAGATGGCTTTTCAAAAATGCAGTTACTGGAATTGCCGATTATGGAAACTGCTTGGGAATTCCTACTATTGGTGGCGAAGTTGAATTTGATGAATGTTATTCTAATTATGCGCTAGTTGATGTTGCAGCCATTGGATTTGGAAAGAAAAAGAATCTGATCAAAAATCATGCTAAAAAAGGTGATCTTGTAGTGTTGCTTGGGGGCTCTACAGGAAGAGATGGAATTGGTGGCTCTCAATTTGCTTCGGATTCTTTAGAATCTGAGAATCGGTCTGCAGTCCAAATCCCAGATCCATTTATTGAAAAATTAATCATAGAGGCAATACTAGAAGCTCGAAATCAGAATCTTATTCACGCAATGAAAGATCTTGGTGGCGGTGGATTGTCTTGCGCTGTATCTGAAACTGCAGATGCGTTGTCCATTGGAATCGAAATGGATGTCAACAAAGTTCACACTCGTGAATCTGATATGAATCCTGATGAAATTATGGTGTCTGAATCCCAAGAAAGAATGTTAATAGTAACTAACAATGACAAACTAAAAAAACTGCAAAAAATTTGCAAAAAATTTCGTATCACATGTTCTGTTATTGGTCATGTGACTTCAAATAATATGATGCATGTAAAAAAAGGCCAAAAGACATGCGCTAATCTTCCAACTGACGTTGTTGCAAATGCTACACTCTTGGATAGACCTTCCAAGAAACCTGCATATCTTAAAAACATAGAAACCGAAAAGAAACTCAAACCAATTTTAGACTATTCAAAAATGATGATGAAGTTTATCTCATCGCCAAACATTGCAAGCAAAATTTGGGTATACGGACAATATGATCATGAGGTCGGTATTCGAACTGTAGTCAAACCTGGCATGGATTCATCTGTTCTTCGACTTGATAATGGTAAATTTTTAGCAGCAAAAATAGACGGTAATCCAAAGCATTGTTACATCAATCCTAGGGAGGGGGCAATAGGCTGCTTTGAGGAGGCATGCAGAAATGTTGTTTGTACTGGTGCAAAACCAATTGGAATGCTTGATCATTTACAATTTGGAAATCCAGAAAATCCTGAAATCTTTTGGACATTTTTAGAATCGCTAAAAGGTCTCACTGACTTTGCAAAATACTTTGAAATTCCATGTGTTGGTGGAAAGGTCAGTTTGTACAATGAAACACCATCTGGTCCTATCAAACCTACTCCTATAATTGGAATCTTGGGCTTGATTGATAAAACTCCTCTATACTCTCAGAAAATTACCACTGGGGATTGCCTTGTAATTATTGGTGATACTAAAAATGAAATGGGTGGTTCTGAATATTTTGAATACATTCACAAGTTTGTTGGAGGAAAATGCCCTGTTGTTAATTTCCAGGAATCTAAAACTAATATGAATATAGTTTTAGATTTGATCAGAAAAGACCTTCTAAAAACAGTACATGACTGCTCTAAAGGTGGTCTTGTGGTAGCTATCTCAGAACTTTGCATGACACACCAAATCGGATGTAATGTATCATTAGAGAAAGTACCTGGTCCAAAATTAGAAGTTGATAGAATCTTGTTTTCTGAAAGCCATTCTAGATATCTTTTGGTTTTAGAAAAGAAGAATCTCAAAAAACTTGAAGACCTTCTCAAAAAGAGCAAAGCTTCATACAAAATGATTGGCGTATTTGGCGGTGAGAATATTCAATTTAATCAAGAAAACAAAAATGTTATCGATCTAAGAGTTGATAAAGCACAAAAAACTTGGTTAAATTCGTTAAGGGAGTTGGTAGTGCATGGTTAAAGAAAATTGTGGTGTGGTTGGAATTTTCAGTCTTAGTGGAACTAATGTTGTTCCTATGGCAATTGATGCACTTAGGGCATTACAACACAGAGGACAAGAAGCATGGGGTATTGCAATTCCAAATAAAGAGCCACTAAAAAGACTCGGTCTTGTATCTGGTGCTTCCTCAGAGTTTAAGAAAATTTGCGAAGATTATTCTTCTCCATCAGTAATTGGCCATGTTCGATATTCTACTATGGGAAGAAGCACACTTGAAAATGCTCAACCCCTCAAAGTCAAAGATCTTTGCATTGCTCATAACGGAACTATCGCAAATGTCCAAGAACTATCCAATTTAGTCGGAGGATGCTCATTTACTCCTCAAAATGCAAGCGATACACTAGTTGCAGCACAGAGACTAGTATCATTAATTTCTGAAAACGGTCAAATGGGAAAAGCCCTCGCAATTCTGAAAAATGAAATGGTTGGCTCTTTTTGTTTTACGTTTATCTCCGATGATAATTCTGTGTATGCTGCAAGAGATCCTAAAGGATTCAGACCTATGGTTTTAGGTTACAAAGCATCTGATGATACATACATTGTTGCATCTGAATCATCTGCTATTTCTGCAGTAGGTGCAACGCTTCAAAGAGATGTCAAACCAGGCGAATTAATCAAACTCAGTAAAAATGGATTAGAAACTGAACAATTCTCCAATGATATTTCCCGTGCTCATTGTTCTTTTGAATTTACTTATTTTGCACATCCTTCCAGTAATATGGAAGGCGCTAACATCTACATCTCAAGAAAAAGAATTGGACAATTTTTGGCAAAAAAATTTCCGATTAAAGATGCCGACCTTGTAATACCCGTTCCTGATTCTGCAAGACCCGCAGCATTGGGATATGCCCAAGAATTGGGTATTACATTTGATGAAGGATTACTAAAAGATAGATACAGCAAGAAAGGACCGTTGCGCAGTTTTATCGAACCACATCAAAGCGATCGAATTGAAATTAATCGTTGGATTATCCCAATTCGAGAAATCATTGAAGGCAAGCATGTTGTTGTAATTGACGATAGCCTAGTTCGCGGCACTAGTTCCAAAGCAATCATCCAAGCACTACGTAGAGCCGGTGCAAAAAAAATCAGCATGGTCATCACATATCCACCAATCAAATTTCCATGTTATGCTGGAATTGATTTTCCATCTCAAGAAGAACTTGCAACATTCTCAAATGGAAAGGATATGACTGATGAGGAACTAACTGAAATGGTCCGAAAAGATATTGGGGCTGACTTTCTTGGATATAATGATGCTGAAAACCTTGCAGCTGCTGTAGGTATTCCAAAAGATTCAATGTGTTTTACTTGTTCGTCTGGAAATTATGATTCGTTGGGAATTACGCCAGAGTTTAAAACCCGTATAGAGATGAAAGGCGAGTAATATGGAAACTGCATATGTTTTAGTCAAAAGTGAAATGGCTCATGAAATGGAAGTGATGAGTGATCTTTTAAAAATAGATACTGTAAAAGAAGCCAAGGGAACATTTGGTGTGTATGATATTTTTGTAAAAGTTGAGGCAAAAACCTCAAAAGAAGTCGAAGATACAATTACAAAACAGATTCGAAAAATAAAACATGTACTTTCTACCACCACTTTATCTGTAATTCCAGAACAAAACAAAAAATAACTGATTTTTTTTAAATATCTTTTATGAAATAACATCAAAGCATGGTATTAAAATAAAATAATCTTAATTATTAGAAAAAGTATCTTGTTGCAGTGAAACAATATTCCATTATTATTGCCATCAGTATTGGAATCATTGCAATAATGACTCTAGTTTTTGGACTGAATATATTGAAACTATCTGTATCCACCCAAGAGTATGATATTTTTGTGGATCCTATTATTGACAAACAAAGCCTCTTTGTAACCGGAAGAGTTACAATTCAAAATACTGGCTCTCAGCCTTTGACAAACATTCATGTGAATTTTGGAGCAGGTGATACACTTGATATTAAAACTCTCAAATCAGGACAAAAGATCATACTATCACCACCGTCTGATAATCCAATGGAATTTGTAATGATTAATGCTGATAATGACATTTTTGTAAATAAAGTGTATAGAGAATTACCAAAGATGGTAGGTATGATGGGCTCTTGAGCATTTTCCGAGCAGTTAAATCCAATTAGAGTGTAGGTTGTCTGTTTGAAATTTCTAACATCTGGCAAAGTAAAAGATCTATATGATATTGACAATGAGACATTACTCTTCAAGTTCTCAGACAGAGTTTCTGCGTATGATGTAAAATTCAAAGAAGACATTCCACAAAAAGGCAAGATTTTGTGCAAGTTTGCCGAGTTCTGGTTTAAAGAACTTCCAGTCTCTAATCATTTTGTTAAAAGACAATCCGATACTGAAATTATAGTAAAGAAAATGAAGATGCTTCCAATAGAATGTGTTGTAAGAGGCTACTTTTATGGCAGCCTGGTAAGTAGATGGAAAAAAGGCGAGATAACACTTCCCAAAGGTACAGACACTACACTTGCTGCAAAACTCTTAGAGCCAATCTTTGATCCTACCACCAAATCCGAACATGATATTCCAATTAACAAACAAAAAGCATTAGACATGAACCTAGTTACTGAGGAACAATACACTTGGCTTGAAAAAACTTCAATTGATATTTACCATATTATGTATAAAATTGCAGAAAAAGCAGGATTCATTTTAGCTGATCTCAAACTTGAATTTGGAATTTTAAATGGGAAAATTACACTAGGGGATTCAATTGGTCCTGATGAATATCGATTGTGGCCAAAGGATTCATACAAAGTTGGTAAAACACAAGAAGCATATGATAAACAGATTCTTCGTGATTGGTTGACTGAACACGGTTATCAAAAACAATTCGATGATACAAGAGACGCAGGCAAAGAACCTGTAGCACCTGCAATCCCACATGAAATAATTCAAAAGATGACAAATCGATATGTTACTGCATATGAAAAACTAACTGGGCATACTGTTTAGTTGTAATATTTTTAATTATCTTACCTTGTTATCCCTAAAGATAACATTCAACTCGAATTTTACTTTTGAGTCCTTTTCAAATATCTCTTATTGTATCATTTGTTTCTATATGGATACCCTATTTTTTAATTTGTTTATTTTTTTTACTTTTTATAATATCTTATAGCGTTACAATAATTATTATAATGATATTAATAATATGATAGTGGTAATGATAATTATGCTTATGTTATAATATTTATTGTAATGGTAACTATCTTTTTGATATTGGTCTGAAAACTATTATAACAAAAAAAAATTGATGCGATTAGACAAAAAAATATGATACAAGGATCTTTTAGATCAGAATTAAAGCAATTATCAGCATGTCTACATTATTAGAAAAAGAAATCAAAGTAAATCGTATTCTTACTACAAGCGTTAAACACGCACGTGCAATTGAAGACCCTGCACGTGCAAAAATCATTGAAATTCTATACCGTCGTGCATTATCTGCAGATCAGATTTCAAACGAGCTCAAAAAAACAGGATACAAAAAAGCCCTTACTACGGTTAGACACCATCTTGATATCTTAAAAGAATCTGGTCTAATTGAAATTGCCAAAATTGAGGAGTCACGTGGTGCCATCACTAAATTTTACAGTACATCTACAAAATTACTTGGTTATGCTGCCCCTGATGATTTTGACTCAAAATACTCTAAAATCATTGACAGTACATCTGTAAAAATTGAAAAAATTCTAAGAAACCTCACCCCAAAGACAATAAAAGCAAAAAAAACTAAAGGAGAAAAATCTGGCAATTATTCTCAATACTTGGTAATGGAAATTATGAACCGTGCCATGACAAATATCATGGAGAATTCAGGTAAAAAACACGAATCGATCAAATCTACCTAGTTTTTTGCAATAATATGAAAAACAGTCAATCAAAAGCATTGCAAATGGCTTCAGACAAAGAATATTTGAAAATGTGGTGAATATTGGAAGAAAAGACAATAAAATTATTTCAGCAAAAAAACATTGTTTTTATTGCAACTCTAATGAAGAATGGCGCACCACAGCTTTCACCAGTTTGGGCCAATTATGATTCTGGTTATGTTTTAGTAAATACTGCAGAAGGTAGAATCAAACATAAAAACATCTTACGTGATCCACGTGTTGCAATCTCTGTTGTCTCTAATGATAATCCCCTTGATATGACTACCATTCAAGGTATCGTTGAAAAAATAATTCCTGATTATGATTACACACATGCTGATAAATTAACTCAGCAATACATGGGACGAAAACACTATCCCTTCAAAAGAGAAAATGAGAAAAGAATAATTCTCAAAATAAAACCTGGGCGTATTTTTGTCATGCCTGAATTAAAAATAAACGATAACTAAAATATAAAATATTTCTAAATTCGAATTTAGAAATATTTCATTATGTTAGTGAAATAAAATGGAAAAAAGGTAGGAAAGCAGTTTTAACGTCTTCGTCTTTTAGCTGCTTTTCTTTTTGGAGCTGCTCTTCTTTTAGCTGCTTTTCTTTTTGGAGCTGCTCGTCTACTTGGTCTCTTACGAGTTGCTGCTGCTCTTTTTGCAGCTCTACTTCGTTTTCTTCTTGCTGCCATTTTAGCTGCTTCAGCTGCTTTTGCTGCCGCATTTCTTTTTCTTGTACGTGCGGCTTTTCTAGCTGCTTCTGCTCTTTTGGCTTTGGATGTTGCCATGCCTAGTTTCTTTTATCATTGCGGTTATATGGTTAAAGTCACACATAGTTGCCTCATTGCTAGTAAAATTTGACAATATTTTTTTTGCGATCAACAATTAGTAATACAAATTAACGCAGTATCAACCGATGATTGTTGTTTTGATGGACGAATTACTATGTTGTATTGTTTTGTTTCATCATATGGTACGTCAAACTGTGTAGTCCACATTGCTGGTTTGTTTGGCTCTAACCAGTCATCTAACAGATCTTCTGTAGAAAACTTACCATATACTGGTTGGTGTTTTTGTTGTTTTTCATCAATTAGATAAAATTGACCTCCAGAAATCCTTGTTTCTTCCTCACTGATATTTTTTGCAATTATTCTTATTTTCACAAATGTATCTGTGGGTGTTGTTTCTTTGTTTCCTTTGTGGATCCCATCAAATGTTATTGTATATTCTACAGGACCTATAATTACTGGTTCTCCTGTTTTTACCACGATAAAATTTGTTTGATATTGGGTGTACATGTACATTGCAACTGCCATTGAGATCACAATTGCTACAATCACAATTATTGTGCCAATTTGTGCCATTATATGATCTAGAAAAATTTGGTATATAGTTGAAGCGTAAAATGGGGAAAATACTGATTTGTTTAGTACTATATTTTCTAAAAATCTACCTACCGAATTACTCAAAAATGATACTTTTTTTCTATTTTTTCTTTATTTTAGAGGGGATTAGCTTTCATGCCTAGATAAAAAACACAGTACATGTTTAGCTGGGACATCTTGGTGGTTTTGTGGTTGCTTCTCCTATGCAGGCACAAGTGTTAAACCCCCTCAAAAAATGGATGGTTTTGATAATATGACGTTGTGCCTATTTGATGTAAAATTGATGGGGGGTTTAGCTTTTATGACTAATTTTCAAAAAACCCTGAAATCATTACAGAATCAATAAGTCATCTATTTAGAATGTCTTCATCAAAAAACGTGCAGTTTTTTCATGCATTTCAGATACTCTATCAATTGCATCAAAAACTGACTGTTGATTGATGTTTTCTTTATCATCTAATACTACAAAAACCCCTACCTTTTTCTTGCCATCTTCTGTGATTATTCGATTGATCGCCTGTATTGAATTACAAAAGTCGACTGTTTTTTTCTCAAACTTGGCTTTTTCCTCATCATTGAATCCCAGATATCTTGCAATTTGATTATTTTTCATTATTATTTTGGTACCTATTACAATAACTCCTGGTTGTGATTTTGGTTCAAATATTTCAACAGGGATTCCATATGGACCTGCGTGTTTTACTAGAATTTGGAAATTATTTTCAGGATTTTTAACTGATTCAAATGAATGACTCTCGTGTATTAGCCATCTTTCTACATCATCTTTCATTTTGGAACTAGTCATGCTGATGTATCCTTTTCAGGTCTATATGATTCTAAATTTTATGTGTGTCTTATATTGTTAATTTCAATTATGTCTAAATTCGAATTTAGAAATAATCTAAACCTACGCCTATTTGCATTATATTTTAGTGCCTAGCTTTTAGACATTTACGTTGAAATCTGGTGCTAGATCTGAAATTTGTGTCCCAATCAAAATATTGATGACAATTCCAACTATTGCTAATGCAATACCTATGTACAAACATTTTTTTGCTTTCTTTGGATCATCATGTCTTAAAACCCAATATGCTATGATGCCTCCAATTAATCCTACCAATATTGGCAAAAGATACCACATATGACTTCTGGATTTTACATGTTCCATTTTGATCTCTATTTGATTAGTGAACCAATAAAATTCATTCTTTTTTAATTTGTTTTTTTCTGATTTTGAGTTATTTCTATTTCAACAGTTTCAAGTGGGTCATCTACTTGATTTCGTCTAATTGAAAACATCTTTGGTTTTTCAAAGTCTTCTGTACAATCTGGGCACGCATAGACTAAAACTCTGTGTTCATTTGGTGCTTTTGGATTTGATAATCTGGGGTAATACACTAATCTTGACCCACAATCAACACAATATCTGTTGGCCCTTCTAGTTCTGACCAATGTAAATCTCCTGCATTATTGTTAGTATGCGATCGTCTATTAGATCTATCCAGTCTAATAGAGTAAACTAAATTGTTTCAATCGATCAATATTTCTAAATTCGAATTTAGAAATATTCTTTTTAGATATGTCCTGTCTAAACTTTATATTTGGAAACTTGTATTTCAAAATTCGAGATTAGAAATAAAGAGCGCCTCCCATCAGACTTGAACTGATGACCATCCGATTAACAGTCGGATGCTCTACCACGCTGAGCTAGGGAGGCACAAGTTTGTACCTTGATAAAAGCGATTTAATCCTTGCGCCTGTTAGATTTAGACTAACTCTGAATGTCGTTAGTTGAATTTAGCAAAGAATTCTTTGATCTCTTTGGAATAACTTTCTACTAGTTCAATTATTTCCATATGTTCTTCTGCAGTTGGTTCGCGTTTGTGAACAATCTGAAATGCACTTAATGCAGAACCCACCATTTCGCCTACAAAAAACCCACAAAGAAAATCGCCAACGTTTTGACAATTCCATAGTTGGTCTACTCTTGGCGATGCACCGGCACTTTTGTATAATTCCAGTGTCTGTTCAATAAGTGATGATGTTTGTTTTGAAAACTCAGAATCTAGCGTCATGTGGTATGATCAAAAATTAAAAATGTGTTATTTTTCTATTCCTTTTTTCTTTTCATAGGCATAGACTCCATCTAGGAAAACTCTATGATCTTTGTCTTTTACTTTACTGCGTAGTTCTATATTTGCTGCAGTTTGTGTGATGTCATTCCAAACTTCACCTGTTAAAATTACATCCTCGCCTTTTGGAACTACTTTGGTATTCCCAATTATTCTTGTAACTCTTGCTGATCTCTCACCTTGGAAATTTTCAATCAAAATAGTCTTGTCTTGAACCTTTACAGTAATTGGAAAGTGTGCAAACACTATTTTCATTTTAATTGTATATCCTGTAATTAGGCCTTCACAAATATTTCTGATAATAGATCTTGCTGTGTGCAGTATTGAATAGTCTCTTTTTCTATAACCTTGTGATTTTAGTATTATTTTTCCATCTTTGACTTCTATATTGACTGGTATGTATCTGAAATTTTTGTATGTCTTACCTAATGGACCTTGAAAATGCAGCATACGTTTTTTTAATGTGACACTTACTCCTTTAGGAATTTCCAATATCTCTTGGAATTTTTCAATTTGCTCAGTAGACATATCCTATCAAAAATCCTCCTAATCCTTTGTTTACAGCTTCATGATGTGACATAACGCCTTGGTTTGTTGTTACTAACAACATTCCACGGTTATATGCTGGCAGATATTGCTGCTCCCAATCATTATACTCTTCATTTTTTACTTTAAATCTTGGTGAAATTGCACCGCATTTTGTAATTTTTGCTAATAATCTTATTTTGAATTTTCCTCCTCTTTTATCGTCTATGTGCTCAAATTCTCCAATGTATCCATCTTTTTGAAGTGTTTTTAGAACCTCAATGCCTAATTTTGAAGTTGGAAGAATGATACACTCACTTTTTCTTCTGGCTTCATTATTATATAATGTGACAAATAGATTTGCTAAAACATTTTGTGCCGGCATTATTATCACATATTTTTCCTAAACCCTAAAGATGTTGCTACTTCTCTGAAACATCGTCTACAAATCATCAGATCATATTTTTGAATTACAGCTGTATAATCGCCACATCTTTTACACCATTTGGAACCTCGACCAAAATCATGTTTCTTTCTACCTGTTGCTTCGTATGATCTGTCTTTTGCCATTATACTATCGTCACTCCAAATTCCTTGGCTAGATAATCTTTTGCTTCTTGGTTTTTTATTGTATGTGATTTTCCAACACTTGCTTTATGTTTACTTCTTTTTCTAATTCCATATCCTGGTCTAGTTAGTGTTACTGAAATTCCAAGACCTAAGATTCCAACTTGTGGGTCGTATTTTACACCTGGAATGTCAATATGTTCTTTAATTCCAAATGACAAATTTCCAAAATTATCAAAAGATTTTCCGTTGATCTGATTTCCCTTTGATTCAAGTAATCGTTTTAGTAACTCACGTGCATCTTTTCCTCTAACTGTAACTGCAACACCTATTGGTTCTCCTTGTCTTACCCCCCATTCTCTTTGTGTTTCTTTAGCATCACGTGCACATGATTTTTTACCTGAAATGTGATCTAGTGCTTTTTTTGCTACTTGTATGACATCTCCTGATTTTCCAAGTCCCATATTTAGAACAACTTTCTCTAAAGATATTTTTTTCATTGGGGATTGTGTTAATTGAGACATATGATCACTTTATTTGAATTATAGGCTCCTTTTTTCCTATTGCCATTATTATGTCTGTTGGGATTTCAATTTTTCTCTCACCTAAAATTAAAACTGCTCGTCTAGGTAGAATAAAAGTTCCCTCTTCCATTGATTCAATTTTACCGATTTGTCCTGCGTTAATTCCACGAGTAACCAAAACTTGTGAATCCTTTTCTAATTTTATGACTTCCAGAATCTTTTGATCTGGAATTTGTATTAAACACGTATCTCCAACATTTACTTTAGTATCTGAAATTGTTGAACGGCCATCATGAAATCCTATTTGCATTTTACCTTTGCTGATAGTTGTTTTACTTGTAACTCTAACTAAT
>JAICOU010000015.1 GCA_025930495.1 Nitrososphaeraceae archaeon | reverse complement strand
CAATAAATTCCAAGACGATGACGGCTGTCCAGATGTTGTATCTAGTGATAAATTTGCTGCAGATACTGACGGCGATGGAATTCTAGATAATCTGGATTTGTGTCCAACTCAACCAGAAACCCTCAATGGATTTTTAGACAAAGACGGTTGTCCTGACAAATTCACTTCTGCACTTGATGCTGATTCTGATGGCATTCCAGATATAGTGGATTCATGTCCTAAAGTTCCAGAGATTTACAATAAATTCCAAGATGACGACGGCTGCCCTGATGAAGTTTCTGGTACTACAACTGAATATCAATTCCCAGACACTGATGGTGACGGAATTCAAGACAGGTGGGATTCATGTATTACTGAACCAGAAAACTTTAACGGATTTTTAGACACTGACGGCTGCCCTGATCTAAAAGGTGCAGACTCAACTGTTTCCACACGACCTGATTCTGATGGCGATGGATATCCAGATGTAATTGACTCATGTCCAACAAGCCCAGAAACTTGGAACAAGTATAACGATGACGACGGTTGTCCTGATACTGCTCCAGAACAACAACGCTTTGTTCATGACGATGACTTGGATAACATCATTAACGATGAAGATTTGTGTCCTCTAGAACCAGAAGATTATGATGGTGATAGAGATTCTGACGGTTGTCCAGATCTATAGAATTAATCTTTTTCTAACTATACAAAACATCAATTTGATATAATACATATATCAAGAAATCAAAATTGTTATGATGCTTCCAAAGTTTTCAAGTAGAGCCTTTTTAGCTCCAATGGCTGGTGTAAGTGATCCTGCTCTTAGATTGCAGTGTAAAAAAATGGGTGCAGGTTTAGTTGTAACAGAATTTACTAGTATTCACAGTATAATTGCAAAAGAACAACAACTAAAAGAAAATAAAAAAACCATTCAGGAATTTTTAGAATATTCTGAAAAAGAAAGACCTCTTTCAGTTCAATTATTTGGCTCTGATCTTTTAGCATTAGAAAAAGCTGCAAAGATAGTAGAACCGTTTTTTGATATTATTGATTACAATATGGGCTGTCCAGCACCGCATATAACACAACAAATGGCAGGTGGAGCACTTTTACAAGAAGTTAATCTTACCCAACAAATTTTTAGCACTCTAGTCCACGCTGTAAAAAAACCAGTCACTCTGAAGATCCGCTCAGGAGTTACTGATGCAAGTCGTTATCTTTTCAAAGAAATTGCACAAATTGCAGAGAATGAAGGAATCCAAATGATTACACTTCATCCAAGAACCGTGACTCAAGGATATTCAGGTAATGCTGATTGGAAAATGATCAAAGAGCTTAAAGAAATTTCTAATATTCCTATAGTGGGCAATGGAGATATAACAACTCCTGAAGATGCTAAAACAATGATTGATCAAACTGGTTGTGATTATGTTATGATCGGTAGAGGTGCAATGGGAAATCCATTTTTATTTGAACAAATTAATGATTATCTAAAAACTGGAACTTATAAACAATATTCATTAAAAGATAAACTGGATTCGTTTTTTGAATATCTTTGTCTTACCACTAAATATAACATAAAATTTTCAAACATTAAAGGTCAGGCAATGAGGTTTACCAAAGGAATGACAGGTGGCGCAAAACTACGACCAAAAATATCTTTATCAAAAAATATTACAGAACTTGAAAAAATCATGAATGATGCATATGTTCTATCTTAGCTCTAGAATATTTTATTACAACCTATTTACAACTTTGAGCTAATTTTTATAATGACTGTACAGTTATTCATTTTCTATTTCTTTTAGTGGTTAATATTTAAGTAAATTTGATTATTCTTATATATTTTAAGATGATATTAAAAGTATGAAAACTGGAGATGAGTGATAAATTAGCAACAGCATATGTTCTCATAAATTGTGATCTAGGTTCTGAGGAATCAGTAATTTCAGAATTAAAATCCATAGAAGGTGTTACAGAAGTACATGGCATATTTGGTGCCTATGATATATTGGCAAAAGTGGAATCAAAACAAGTTGAAACATTACGTGAAACTATAACTTGGAAGATTAGAAAAATATCAAAAATCAGATCAACACTAACTTTAATGGGAATCGAAGGACAACAATAGCAGGAGTTTGTTAATTGATAAAAGCATATGTTCTCATAAATTGTGATCTAGGTTCCGAAAAAAGTGTAATCTCATCACTAAAAACCGTTGATAATATTACAGAAGTACATGGCACACTTGGTCTTTATGATATTATTGCAAAAATAGAATCGGATTCTGATGAACAAATTCAAAAAACTATCACACATGTAATCCGTCAGATGCCTAAAATACATTCTACCATAACTCTTACCCGCTCAGAAGGTAAAGAGCTATTTCAAACATCTGAAAAACTCATTGGATCCATGCTTGGTAAAAACAACATTCAAGCATATGTTGTTATTCATAGTGATAAAGGCGAAGAATACAATATTTTAAAAAATCTTAGTCATATTCCTGAAGTAAAAGAAGCTGATGTGGTGTTTGGATATTATGATGTTATTTGTAAAGTTGAAACATCAGATTATAAAATATTAGAAAATATAATTACCAAGGCCATTAGGAAATTACCTCATGTTAGAACTACTATGACATTAAATGTTATAGTAGAGCAAGAATCTTAACATTTTACAATTTTTATAACATTGAAATAACATTTTTCACACAGTTCAAGTTTATCATATGTTTTTGTTTTCGTTTTCTTAAGACAAATATTGCAGACTGTAACACAGTCATCACAAAAAATAGCTGGAATCTCTAATCCTCTTTCAAAAATTGTAGTGGATAAAATATTTCTATTGCTGTGATTGCAACCAAAGATGTATCTTGTTTTTATTGTCACATTAATAATTGCATGTCATGATTTATTACTTGATTCTATTTTTCTCAAAAATTTGTTTAATTTTGAATCAAAATCTGAATAAATTTATAGGATGCTATCTTATGTCAATTCTTACTTTTTATTAGTAATTTTTTATCCTCCAAAAATTCAAGTAAAGTATACAGGCATGAATATTTATCTTAAAAAGAATAATCATTCGCTTTTATACTTAGATTGTAATAACTGACTATCCCTTCAACAAACATGTCCCCCAAAGGGATACTCACTGAGAGGAACAATTATCATCCTCTCAGTTGATCACATTATTTCTTGTTATATTACATTTTTACAAATTACAACTATTGATTTTAGAATTATTACAAATGTCATTCTAACAATATAGTAAATTTGTTACTTGAAATACTCATTTTTCATACTAGACTCTTAAAATTACTGTTCTTTGTTAATCATGTTATAATTTTGATTAAAAGAAAATAATTAGAGGGCTTCTAAACCTCTTTTTTTTGATGCAATATTTAGAACATCATCAACTGTAGATACCACAATTATTCCATCTCCTGCTTTTCCTGAAAATACTGCATCAGAAATTGCCTTGATCACTGTTTCTACTTTTGAATCCTCTACAACTGTACTAACAGTTGCAACTTTATTGAATTCTGCAACAAAAGTACCTGTTCCTCTTCCTCCTCTCATGGTTTGCCTCTGACCTGAACCCCTACCATTTCCTTCTAATATGGTAAATCCTCCAACTATATTCTTGATAGCATCAGAAACTAGACCTGTTTTATCGATTTGAATAGTTGCCTCAATTCTTTTCATTTGTGTCCCTGAATTTCTATTATTTAAAAAAGATCATATGTTTTTATTCAAATTTTATGATATGATAAGATCTACTGGTTATATTATTATCCTCTGACCTTTTTAGTACACAAAAAAAGTTGAATCATGAAAAGTGATGAAAAAAGATCACATCGACTCAACTATCTTCTAAAGTATTATTTGAGTAATCCAAAAGAATATGATCTATATAAAAAAGTAAAACAGATGGGCGTATCTGATGTTACTGCAAAAGATTACATTCGAACAGTGATAATTCAAGCTCAAAAAATTTACTCTAGATAATTGTACATATCTGAGAAATTTCATTCAATAACATCAAGCTCAAGCCTTGTTTTCTATCAAGATACAATTCGAGCCTGTTTGTATTAATTTTTAGTAATCTTAAACAAGGTAACTTCATAAATAATCCAATAGGAGAATAAAACACGCATGACTGATCCCCTCATTGATGATGTACAGGCTTTATTGGATAAAGAAAAGGGTGATGAGCGTATACTAAAACAAATTTTTAGAGCTTGTGAAAATAATGAAGTGATTAGCAATTACGAGAGAAATTATGTTAGAAATTTGGCCGAAAAGTATCTTGGTAGATCACCTCCAGTTGAAGAAAAACCTGTTATTCCAGATGTAGTATTTCCAAATACACCTACAAAACAAAAAACTGAAACTGTACAAATAACATATCCACAAACTGTAAAGTTGAAATCTAAAAATACAAAAATGTTGTTAGGCATAGGTGGAGTAATATTTGCAATAATGATTATAATTGGTGTATCTCTTTCTGGAGTTTCTTATGTTGAATTTGATGACTCTCAAATCCCTATGGACTCATCCTCTACTCTTTCAATTAAAACAGATTTATCTGCATATCAGAAAGGTGATATTATTTCAATTAGTGGAACATCAACTGAATCTGGAAAACTAAACATCTCAATAGAAAATCAAGATGGTCAATTAGTTTGGTCTGAACAAATCTCTGTGAAAAGCGATGGTAGATTTTCTACATTAGCAATAGCTGGAGGTTTTGGATGGGATAAATCTGGTACATTTACAATAAAAGTAGAAAATAGTTTAGAAACCAAATCAGAAACATTTTCTTTTAGGGCATAATTTTTTCAAATTCACTCCAATGCGAATCTATAATTTCTCTTAGTTTTTCTATGCTGATCTCTTCCATATATTCACGATAAACAATGAATTTGTTTTGTTTTCTTGAATCATCACCATAAATATCACTTGTGTTTTTTGGAATTGCTCCTATTTTCCATTGCTTCATTTCAAAAATCCAAATTGTTGCATCTGGATTTGAAAAATCTATATCGTTACAACCAACAATATACAGATAACATTTTGTGGTCTGATTTAATTTCTCATGTAATTTCTCGTACGCAATCATTTGTCCTTTTGCAATGTTAATCTTATCATTATGAAATCCCTTGAATTCCAGAATGATAAACCCACCATTATGCTCAATTAACCAGTCTATATCTGTCCCTCCTGAGGCTACCATGCCGTGAACGATTAGATCTCCTAGTATCTCTCTGCCACGGGTAAATTCTATCTCATCAAAAATTTGATATTTTGCTTTAGAACTCTTTCTAATAATTTGTTGTGAATTTGAATTATTCTGGATGTTTTTTTCTTTGTCATAAAATGTATCAATCAAATCTGTAGTTTTATCTGTCACTGAATGTAAATTTGTATAGTCAATGATAAGATAGTTTGTAAAATTAAGTGAAGCTATACTATTTTTTGTGATCTATCGACATAGATATTCTCCTCCTGCCCCTTTGTATAAAATAAAATAATCTTCTGAATTTTTACGTTCTTTTTTTGCATTTAATGCATTTTGATACATTTCAAAATGCTCTACTAGATACAATTTATTGTCTGAATCTGCAAAATAGTCTATTCCAACTAAATCAAACCCATCTTTAGGTGTAAGTTTGATCTTTTCTTTTTCAAATGTATCTTTAGTCAATTATGATTAAATTTTTTATGAATAATTTGGATATGAGAATTTACTGATCATATATCATTAGATTTTTTTCTTCTAACAATGAATGTAAATTATGAACAGAACGATATACATCTGATTCTTTTTTTGCACCAGTACAAACTAGCTTTCCTGAGGCAAATAACAATATGACCGTTTTTGGGTCTAACATTCTATGAATTAATCCTGGAAATTGCTCAGGCTCATACATGCTTCTTGGTAGTGTTCTAGCTGCTTTTTCTAAGTGAATTTTACCGCCTAGGTTGATTGCTGCTACAATATTTTGCACTGTAATTACTGCATCATTTTTGATTTTGATTTTACCTTTTCGTAGCTTTTGAACTACTGTGTTGACTGCTTTGATTGCCATATCTTCTGATTTTGCGCCAGTACATACCATTTTTCCAGTCCTAAAAATCAGTGTTGCAGTTCTTGGGTTTTGTAATCTAAAGACCAATCCTGGAAATTGCTCGGGATGATATTCAGTGTCAGGAAATTTTTCAGTTATTTCGTTAAGATCAATTTTTTGGTCTACTGACGCAGAAGCAACTACATTTTCAACACTAACAATAGGCTTTGTTTGAGGCATGTCGACGGACTTTAAATAGGTCCTTTATATATACTACTCCGATTTTTTCCAAATATTGGTTACTTCTCAATGATGCCCAATCCATTGATAGCGATATTCTTCATCTACAATATCAGTTACAATGTCTTTGTTTTTGATCCTTGCTTTTGATAATTCTACATCAAAGAATCCTAATTGTCCTTTCCATGGAATTGGAATTCTTAATGGTTTTACATTTTTTATCTTGAATCCAAAAGTTTTATTTTGAAAATTTTTTGAAGCAAAATGAAATTTTTGATCTTTTTTTACTTCTTTTGACGAATTATATTTTTTTACATCATAAAGCTCAGCTTTTCCAATAATCACACCGGTGACTAATTTTTTTGTAATTTTTAATCTCTTGCAATCTTCTGTTCTTATTTTGATTGGAGCATGAATCAAAAATTCACCACGAAAATTTGTATTCCATTTTCTTAATTCTATTGTTTTTTTCCCAGATATTATTAAATCTGCAAAAGGTTGTGATATTGATAGGCACTTCAAGACATTATTCAGTAGCTACTTTGATCAATTCACCTGGATTTCTGTTTTTTCCTTCAGGCAAATTAGTTATTCCGCCATTCAAACTTTGAGTTACAATTCCTTTACTTGCAAGAATATTAACAGCCATTAATGAAGTATTTCCGGCCATACAAACTAGTAATGATTTACCTTTAATTCCTTTTAGATCTTCACTTAACTCTTCAGGAATTTGCTGTGTTGTTAATAGTTGATTGATAGTTCTTGCTTTTGGTATGGATATCTTTGATTTATCCACACCAAGAGATTTTGCAATTAACTCTATTCCTTCTTCACGAGGAGTGTATTGAGTATGAACCCAAATTACTTTATCATAATCATTTACATTTGATACTGCCTCTTGTAGTGATATTTGAGTACGGTTTTGTTTCTTTGACATTTCTTCTAAATTCTTTCTATACTTTTGTATTCCATCGGCAACAATAACAACAAATTTTTTACCTGTACCAAAGTTTGCCATTTGTATTACTGCATAAAACGCAAGAGCACTACTCTCACCAATATCATGACCCTTATCTACAAAAAACTTTAGAAGATGTTTAGCCTGGTCAAAATCTATCTCATATTGTCCTGCATATGTGTCTGGTTTGTATAACTTCAGACCTAATGCCTTGTCTTTGGTCCTAATTCCTGCCACATCTTGGCCTGCAGGTGGAAAAACTACGTGTACTGATTTTTTTCCATATTTTTCATATATGTATCTGCTCAAACCCCCAGAAGTACCACCTGTACCAAAAGCACAAACAATTCCAAAATCTTCTAATGAATTTCCATGTTCGTGTAATTGTTGGTCTATCTCAACTGCGGTAATAGTTTTATGTACATCAATGTTCAGTTCATTATCATATTGTTCTGGACAGAAACAACCGTATATCTTGGCAAGAAATTTTGCCAAGTTTATGATGTCTTGAGCTGCTAAAAGCGACTCTACTTCAGAATTTACATTATCAAAAACTGCAGGATCAAAACCAAGTTCAGACAATTGTGAACGAATGTTAGCTGCAGTTGCTTTTGCAGCTAAAATGTTTGGATTGTCTTTCATTCCAGGAGCTGGACATACATCCATGTCAAGATCCATGATACGGATATTCTCATTTCTTAATTCCTTAAAGACTCCTTCCTGTAGCTTTCTTGATACAAGTGAAATCACTGTTAATCCAAGTTTGGATATCTGTCCAAGAGCAATTCCAAAATTTCCAGACGTTGCTTCAATTACTATTTGTCCACTTTTCAGTTTTCCTGTAACAATAGCATCATGTATGATATGAACTGCAGGTCTGACTTTTATCGAACCTGTTAGTAAGCTAGAATCAAATTTGCCAAAAACTTTTAGATCTGTATTAGCCAGATTTATTCTGTAAACCTCTTTTGCACATTCTTTCAAATCTTTGGTCATATCAATTAATGGTGTTGCATTTACAATTTTTGTTTCTCCTTGACTCTCTTCAAAGTGAGGTGTCTTACTCCATATCTCCTGCTTAAAACGCTCAAGTAGATTTTTATCAATATTATTTCCTTTAGTTTCTTCCAAAAATTACTCTTCTCTGAAATTTCATCTGTTGTAATCTCATATAAAATATCTGATGGGTTAAATTGTATTTATTTTTGATTCATTAAGTTCCTGCATCTAATATTCTAATTACTCTACTTGGAATATCATGTAGTCTACTTACAGCCATAGTTTTTTCATATCCTAAATATCTGAGATTGTTTGCTATGGTGGTAGCTCTTACCGTATTCGGACCCAATCCTAAGGCTATCATACTAATGCCTAATCTTTTAAGAGATTTTATCCTATTTCTAACGGCATCAGGATCTGATGGCTCTCCATCTGTTAATGTTAAAAAAATATCCGGTCTTTTTGACTGCAAAATTGGAAATATTTTGTCATACACTTCTGCTAATGGAGTCGAGCCATTTGCAACAATCTGCGCTAATCTTTTTGCAGTAACTCTATTCCATTTTACATTATCTGGTTTAACAGACCAGCAAACAACTGATCTATTTTTAGTACTAAATGCATAAACTGCAAACTTTACTTTCAGATATGCTAGTACTTCACAAAGTGCAAGCGTAGCCTTTTTGTATTCTAATGCATCTGCTGCAATACTTGATGAATGATCTAATAAAATAACTATTCTTGTTTTGATTGATTTTTTAACATCTGTAAAAAATGGCTCATTGCCTTCAATGTAATTTTCTTCATCAAATTCATCTCCACTACTAAGATGTTGTTCTTTCCATTCTGATTTCAATTCTCTAAATTTTATTTTCAGATTATTTATCAAATTCATATCGTAAATTACTGTTTCATCTACATTAGTGACAGTTGGAATTTGGACTCCTATTGATTCAGAAGTTAATCCTTTATTGTCATTTTTTTTATTTTCGTCTAGTAATACTTTGTATTCATCATAGATATTATCTCCACTTAATGCAGCTTTTGGATCAATTTTTCCAAAATCCCCTTCTTTATTTTTTGAAATCACTGTTAGAAATTTCAATAATTCTTCTTCTGAAATAATCATACCTGCTTTCATAAATGGTAGCGAAACAGGAATTGTAAGCAATGAATCTATATCTAAAATTTTAATAATTTTATTCACATTTTTTTCCAACCATTCTGTATCATATTTTCTCTCTATAGATTCATCAATAATTTTTTTAGCAAACTCTGATGCATTTTTTATTCTTTCAAAGTGACTAGATTGTATTTCCCCCTTGAATGCTCCAAACATAAAATATTGGTAAAATGCTTCTACAATTCGTGCTTTTCCATAAACTGTATGTAATTGTGGTCTGGACACAAACATGTATGCATAATTAAAAATAATCTCCTCATCCATGCCTTTCCAAAGTTTTCTACCTAGTTGTTCCACTCTGCGTGTTTCCATAGTGTTTAGAATAAATCCAAATGCATGATCATTACTAAGAATTTTTTTACAAAACTTTATTCTCATTGCTTCATACCACAATGAGGTTCTAAATTGCCTGTATCTCTGAAAATTATCCCCGATTCTTTTTTCAATAGGTGTCAAGATAACTCTATTCTCTTTTAGTCTAGTTTTTGTCTCAATTTTGTCTGAAAATTCAACTGTAATGTTTTCTCTCTCGGACCATCTTCTGACTAAAAATGTGGCAATCTCCACTAATGATTCATTTCGTAATTGCAATGATTGCATCTAATTACCAAACATTGAGGTAATGATGTCATTTACTTTTTGATATTCTATGTTTCCCCATTGTGTATACACATTACCAAAAACAATTTTTGCTGATTCTTTTGGAGACATTCCACCATCTAACAATTTTCCAAATGCTATTGTCTCCCTTAAACTTGGAGAATAAAATAATTCTTCCACTGCAGCTGCTTGTCTTAGTATATTTGCAAGTTTTATTGCTTGAACAATTTCAGAGTCATGATTTCCAGAAACATGTCTCTTAACAATTTCTAATTCTATATCCTCAGGTGGATACTCTAGACGAATTCTGACTGGAAATCTACTGAGTAGTTGCGGTGGCAGTTCTTTGGTTCCACTATGTGTAAGAGGATTAATTGTTGCAATTACAAACCAGCCTTCTTTGGCTTTTACAATTTCCCCTGTGGATTCTTTTAGAGTAATCTGTCGTCTGTCATCTAATGCTTCATCTAATCGTAGTAAAACATCAGCTTCGGCAGAATTTATTTCATCTAGATACAACATACTACCTTCATTCATTGATTTAATCAAAAGACCTTCCTCAAAACTCACTGTTCCATTCGTTAAGGTTTTTGTTCCAATAAGATGGCTCTCTCGTGTTCTGAGACTAAAATTTATTGATTCTAGTTTTGCATTTTTACTCTTTGCAAAATCTCTGACCAGAGATGTTTTTCCAGTGCCCTTTGGACCAATTATCAATACAAATAGATCTGCTTGGTGTGCCTTGTTTAAAATCTGAATAGAATTATTCCAATCTAAGTATGATGCTTCTTTTACCATTTGATATTTTTTCTAAGATCCAAGTTTACAAATAAAGCTTAGTTTTGGTATTGGAGTAATTTGGCATTAGACTCATCAAGAATTTGATGCAGTTTTTTACTCCAGTCACTAAACCCCTCTGGAGAATCTGGATAATCGTAATAATGTTTTGTCAAGAGTCTATTTTGTTGTGTAGTAAAACGCAAACCATCAGCAAGTTTTTTGTTAAGTGCACCTCTAATCATCATTCCTAATTTTGTAACATTAGAAAAATCTGGATGTTCTCCTTTTGAAATAGCTTCTACATCCATATTTCCTAAAAAGTGCTTCATTCCATAACTAATTTGTTCGTTAGTGAGAGTTTGAATTAGTCTTCTAAAAATTTCTAGTCCTGCTGTTTTGTAACCATATTCATTTATGAATTCTTTATTGTATTTCCACAATCCTTTCTCAGTAACATCACCTGATTGAATTGATTCTACCACACATTTTCCAACAATAGCTCCAGCAACCAATGCTGGTCCAATACCTCCAGCATCCAGTGGTTTTGGCATCCATGCAGAATCACCAACTAGAACAAATCCATTTGCAACCATGCAATCATTTTGTCTTCTTACTGAAACTTGGAAATTACCTGTTGCATTATTCTTGTCTTGAGGATCTTCTGAAAGTTTTGGGTTTTTTATTGCACGATTTCTTTCAACATACTGATTAATCAGCATGGATACATTATCGTTTTTTCCTAATCTTTGATTTCTTTTGTCAAGAAGTGTTTTTTCAACACCCAGACCTATATTCACTTTGTTTTTTCCTTTTGGAAATACCCATCCGTATCCTCCTGGAGCAATATCTTGATCAAGATGAATTATGCAATAATCAGGATCAAATTCAGTTAGATCTTCTTCACCCTGATCAAAATACATGATGTGTCTTCCTGTTGATTCTACATCTTTGCGATCCACTTTTCTCTCCATCTTTGTTGTGTTGGAAATCTGGTTTCGAAGCATAGATGTCATTCCAGTTGCATCAATTACAACTTTGGCTGTCTTTTTGTAAGGCGTTTTTGTTTTATAGTCTATTCCTTGAACTCCTATCACTTGATTTCCATCATACAATAATCCTGTGAGATTAATTTCAAAATCAAAATCTACCCCCATAGCTAATGTTCTTTCGTTTTGACGTTGTGGCAGAACTTGTCTATTCAGCATATACCCTGCACCATCAAATGGAATTGATGTTTCTCTGTCTGGAGAAAATGCCATTACACCTTTGACTTTATATTCGATTTCTGGTTCGCTCCAATTTACTTTGATTCTGTTTGACATGAAATCTACAGCTTCTTTACTAACTGCATCTCCGCAAATCCAACCTGCAACACTTTTCATTCCAGGCAAGTTTGATGGGTTCCTATCAATTACTAGAATTTTTAATCCTTGATTAGAATAATGTGAAACGGATTGAGCAGCAATAGTCCCTGCTAATCCTCCTCCAGCTACTATGACGTCATAATCTGCCACAAAAGAACGCCCGTTTATCCGTATTTAAAATAATACCATGGTTACATGTCAGGAAATATTTATTGTTCAATTCAAAAATGGGGTCGGTTCGTCGCGGCGTCTTCAAAGCTTTCGCTCAGACTGGAGCGGCTATTATCTCCTCATTCCCAAATTAAATTATCGCGTCATTCCTATTTAATCTAGTTGGAATATTTTGCTGAATATTTTGACTGTGTCTTTTTTGTTGTAAATTGGAGTATGAATTTTCACTTTTATTGCATCTTTTTCCTTAAACATTAGATTTCCTTTAATGAATTCCTGTTTGTCTAGTCTGATGTGAAATCTGGAATCTACTGTTCTTTCTTCTATCTCTTCAACCAGTTCCTTTATCTGATCATTTGATAGTGACTCCACTAATTTTTTAACAAACTTTTGAGCCTGATTTTTTTCAATTTTGGCATTTAGTATTGTTATTGGATTTTCAAAATGACCCGTAGTCTGATTAACTGTGAAATCTCCTTCTTTCAACTCAAATATTTCTTCAAAAGACTTCAAGAATTTTGAAATATCTTCTGTAGCGTGTATTATTACATCAATTGTAACTTCTAATTTGTCAACCATTATCTGTAAGAATATGTTGTTGTTTAGGCTTCAAGTAATGCTATTTCTTTTTCTGCGGTTCTGATAAGCTTAACTTTCTCAAGACCCACATGTCTTACTCTGATAACTTTCTTAAATGCGGCCATTATGTCTGAATTAATCTTACTGTAACATGTAGCCTGAACAAATTGATCAACTGTCATTTGAGGTACTGTATTGTTAATTACATCTCTTGCAATCAATCGTAATGCGTGTTTTCTAGACGTGTTGAGTTGTCTATGTGTAAGAGCAAGTACTTTGATTCTAAAGACATATCCGTCTTTAGTTTTGATATCTATGATGAAATTTATTCTAGATGAACCACGTCTAATTAAACTACGTAAAAATTCTTTGGAATACTCATATCTCTTAAAAATCGTAGTAGCTTTATCGCCTTCCACTTTGTTAATTTGAAAATACATTTTGTATTGATGTTGTGATGGATCTCCTTTTAGAATATCGTATAGGGTTACCTCTAGAACTCTACCTGGTGCATTTTCATCATCAGTAATTGGAACGTATGCAATTGGAACATTGTTAAACGAATCTGGAGCGCTAACTGTTACCCATTTCTTTTCTCGCCATTTGTCCTTTACTCGTCCTTTTCTACGTGCCAATTATTAACGACCTTTGAATCCAAAATATAAGGGTATGCGACTAGATTATGTTTTTGCCCATGTATTTTTGTAAAACTTTTGGAACAATAATGTGACCATCTTTAGTTTGAAAATTTTCCATTATTGAAACCAAAACACGTGATGTGGCAACTAATGTGCTGTTTAATGTATGCAAGTATTGTGTTTCCTCATTTGTCTTTTCTCTAAATCTAATCTTTAGTCTTCTTGCCTGATAATCTAAACAATTTGAACATGAAACAATTTCTCTGTATGTGTTTTGTCCGGCCATCCATGCCTCTATATCATATGTTTTTGCAGAAACTTTTCCCATATCCCCTGATGATAGAAGCATTACTTTGTATGGAATTTCTAAATTTTGGTAAAAATCTTCAGCAACTGATAACATTCTTTCATGCTCTTTCCAAGATTCCTCCGGACGTGCAAAAACAAATTGTTCAATTTTGTCAAATTGATGCACTCTGAAAATTCCTTTTTGATCCCTACCATGTGCCCCTGCCTCTTTTCTAAAACATGGACTTACACCAGCATATCTTAACGGAAGATCTTTCCCTTCTATTATCTCATCAGAGTGCATAGCAGCAATTGCGTGTTCTGATGTTCCTATCATGTAGAGATCTTCATTTTCAATTTTGTATATCACTTCTTCAAAGTCATCAGCTATTACTGCCCCCTCCATAGATTTACGATTAATCATATATGGTGGCTGAACTAAAGAGTAGTTTTTTCCTGCAAGAAAATCCAATGCATAATGAATGAGAGACTGATTTAATCGTACAAGATCATTTTTTAAATAATAAAATCTTGCACCTGCAACTTTGGCGGCTCTTTCAAGATCAACCAAATCCAAATTTTCAGAAATATCTATATGATCATTTATCTTAAAATCAAATTCTGGAATTTTGCCCCATTTTTTTATTTCCCTGTTAGCAGTTTCATCTTTTCCAACAGGTACTGACTCATGAATCAAATTTGGAATAGTTAGTGCTAACCTTGAATATTTTTTTTCAATTTCTTCTTGCGATGCTTCTAGTTTTGTAAGTTCTTCTGAAATATTTTTCATTTCAGCTAAAATAGATGATGTATCTTCACCAGATTTCTTTTTTTGAGAAATTGCTGATGCTATTTGATTTTTCTTTTTTCGCAACTCATCGGTTTTTAATATGAATTCTCTTCTTTTTTGATCCGAACCTATCAATTCATCAAAATTAAACTCAACTGATCTTGCTTTGAGCATATCTCTGATGACTTGAGGTTTTTCTTTGATTATTTTTGGATCTAACATTATTCAATCACCTTTAATGCCACCTGAACATGTTCTAAAACTTCATCAATTGTACTAATCAATTTTTTCATGTTTTCCTTACTCTCAAAATTAAAAACAAGTTTGTTATCAATATTTTCAACATAAAGACTCAATCCTTCTGGAAAATTTACATTGTCAGGTCCCAATGCTCTTTTTACAGTCTCTGCCTTTTCTTTTGAAAGATTATTGAGAATTACCTGCACTTGACATGTTAACGACATTTACTTCTAAATAATCTAGAAATCCATCTAATTTGTCTTTAGTTATTTTTGCACCAGCTGCTGCATTATGACCTCCGCCTACGCCATCAAATTTCTCAGCCCCTCTTCTCATTAATTCGCTTAAATTAATCTCTGATTTACATCCAAATGATTTTCTTGATGAAAATTTGATGGTATTTTCTTCTCCACCTGTTCTCAAAATTACAATTTTTCCAGCATTTTTTGGTGAACCTGCAATTAGTGATGAAATTGTACCTGTCATCATTTCTGGAACAATTCCTTCTCCATTTACCATGATGCATGTCTTACTTTCTGAAACTCGCCATCTCTCATTTGTTAGAACATTCATGTATTCTCTAATCATTTTTCTATAGTCTGTAAGTATTGTTTCACCTTCTCTTAGAATCTTGTTTCTGTCTCCCATGCAAACTGCAATTCCAACTCCTGATCTGCTTATCCTTCCACATGAATTGAGCATTGTTGAAAATTCTCTACCATCCCGCAAAAAGCTCCTTTTGTCTTCTCTTGGAAATGTATAGGTATATCCAATTAATTCCGACATTATCTCAGTTGCATTCTTTCCTGAAGTAAATTTTGAAATAGTTTCGATGACTGATCTTTTTTCATCATCATTTAGCTCTGCTGGTACTCTCCACCTACCTCCATCCTTTAGTTGAATTCCAGAAGAATTCAAAAGTGAAAGACATGCATCTCTATTCCAAGTAAGACCTTCGATAAATGGTTGTGATGTAAATGCAAGGGCATCTGGAAGTGGTCTTGTCTCTCTTCCAACTAGTAGTAAATCTAGATCAATATCGACTAGTCCCTCTTCCTTTGCAGTATTGGCAATCTCATAATTTTTTCCAATGAATGATTTTCTTTCACCCTGATCTTGTCTGTCTCCTAAAGCTGAAACAACAGCTATTGCAGACAAGTCAGAATTTTTATCATCTAATGCCATTGCTGCAAGGTATGCCATCCCTCCTGCACAAATTTCAGTGCCACCATCGATACCGTACTTCCAAGCATTGATGACTTTTTGATTATCATGTTCTTTTTCTGATATCTGATGATGATCTAATACAACCCAATTTTCTCCTAATGATTCATCTAAATTATTTGCAAAACCTCCAGCAAGATCTGTAATTACATGAAAATCTCTTGAATCTTTTTTTAGAGAGTCAATTACCTTTTTACTAAATTCTTTGGAAGTTCTCACTGTACATCTTGCACCTGCTCTGATTAGGGCTTTTGTGATAATACTGCCCGATGTTAATCCATCACAATCGATATGAGTTGTAACTGAAATTGATTTTTTAGATTTTATACAGTCTGAAATCTTATCTTTGAAAAACGAAAGAGACTCATCAAGAGTTTTTGTCATTACTCTAATTGAGCAACTACGGATTTATATTTCCAGTTTTTAGGAATGCGATCTATTCTTTTGTAGTACACTGACAGTCTATGCACTTTGGCCTCAATTAGCTCAAGGGATCTGACATTTCTGTTATCTCCTTTGTTTGTCTTTAGGTGTTTTTGAAGACCTACTGCTTTTTTGACAATATTATCTAGATCTTCTGGCATTTCTGCTTGAAGATTATTTTCTTGTAATATCTTTCCAATACTTTTCTTAGTTATTGGTTTAATGAGTGGAATTGAATGTTGATCTCTGAGTTTTAATCCAATTTGACTTGGTGTTAATCCATCTTTAGAATATTTGACAACCAATTCTTCTATTTCTTTGGTACTAAGAGTAATCCATGATGGAACACGAAGTGTAGCTGGTCTAATGGTGTGTGATTTTCCATGTCTATGTGTGTGTAATCGTCCCATAACGTGGCTGACTTTAGAACAAAATTAAACGTTACTTATTCCGGATCTCGTACATAACATCTACATTTTGGGGTTTAGAATAAAAGTTAAATATGTACATTATCATCACAACGAACAGGTAAACCGTATGAATAAAACAATACTTCTAGCAGCATCCTTAATCGCTGTATTTACCATTGGTTACTATGCAGAAAATGCAATTGCATTTGCGCAATACATGGGTAACGTTGGTTCCCAAGGAGAAACCGGTGAATACACCTTAGAAGAAGCACTAGAGATTCAAAGAAGAAGAATCGAAGCAGCAGAAGCTAATCCAGCATCTGGATCAGGTACACCTTATCTTGATGCAAACGGTGTAGCTGGAGCAGCTGTAATCGCAGGTGCAGTCTTTGGTGGTATCGCAGGAGCTTTCTTCATTAGAGGAAGATCTGGCAAATACGCAGCAATGGGACGAGGATAATCAAACCTTATTTTTCTCTTATTTTATTTGATAGCCTT
Source organism: Nitrososphaeraceae archaeon (assembly GCA_025930495.1). Classification (GTDB taxonomy): domain Archaea; phylum Thermoproteota; class Nitrososphaeria; order Nitrososphaerales; family Nitrosopumilaceae; genus Nitrosarchaeum. Next base: position 6,091 of record JAICOU010000015.1, on the reverse strand, counting down.
TAGTGGATACTGATCTCGTACTTTTTGATAATAAAAGAAATGTATATATCGCACAAATAGAGCCAAAATATACAATGACTCCTATAGTAGGAACTTTCCTAAGCATCCTGTCTTCAATTACAGGTCAGTTAGGACCAAACTATGATCCATTATTCTATGATGTAATGATTTACATCTTCGGAACCATAATGTTCTCAATATTCCTTCTTGGAATTATCTCATTCTGGTTACGTGTACACGGATGGGCTTACAAAGACAATCGTGAGAGATGGGTCGATGAATTGGATAGACACTTTGAAAGAGAAGGTATCGGTCTAATTCCAGACAACGGTAAATACTGGTAAAAATTACTTCCTTTCCTCTTTTCATTATTTTTAAAATTTTAAATGAATCTTTTTTTGTCTGGACTTGATTATTTTCTAAAGTCTGAATCTAACAAAGATTATTTTTGAATTTATTGCTTAGTTTTGAGGAGGTAGGTAGTCCTTATCTTTTGTCTCATCGTATGCCTTTGAGGTAAATACTGCTTTGTAGTGATATCCGTCTTGTAATGGTGTTTTGATGAAATTCTCTGATTCTCTATCATTGACATATATCTTTGATTTTGTCTCATCCATATCTCTTAGAGGAAATTTGAAAATATACAAAAAGTGTCCTATTTCAAATTGAGGGTCTTCTTTCCATTCTGCATAAACAGTTCCATCATCAGTAAGCGTGTAAATTGCCCTTTGACATCCTTCCATAAATCCAACATTGGCTGGAATGTCTGCCTTTTCATTATCAACATATAGTTCAACTGTAAATGATAACTTCCAATTTTTTTCAATATTATTTATGCAAGCATTATGTGGTTGTTCACCCATGAATGGATTCACAACTAAAATTGTAATCAAAACTGTAATAGCTCCTACTCCTGCACTTAAACCCAAAAATCGTATGGTCTTCTTTTTCTTGTATGGATCTCCCATACCTGGCCACTTCATGTAATAATTTTTTGAGGATTACTTAAAGTTCTTTCTGTTACTTGTCCATTATCTCAATAGTGTCAAATTGGTCTTGGTGATCAGCAAGAAAATAAGTTATTTCATCAGAATCGATTTCAAGCCATTCTGATTCTCCACAATATGGTAAGTAATCTTCAACAAATAGATCTCTTGGGCCTGTCATTCTTACGATCATCTTGTCTTTTTTTGGAATAATTCCAAATGGCAATTTGAGTACTTTTCCTCTTTTTTGATTTTGTATGTTTATCTTGTAGATATCATTGCGAAATTCAACATCTCCAAAAAAATAACTTTGGAAAATATCTATTTTTATTATTTTAAAACTTAACATAATCTTTCTGGTTTTTTCTTGCAGATAAAACTTGGTTAATTATTTGATTATTTATTACGTGAACCGTAATGAATACATAGAAAATGAAAAGGAAAAGTTGGGTGGTTTATATAACTTGCCAGGGTCGTGTTGCAAACGTGATTACATAACCGACACCAATGATGATTGATTGATATGCGATGTTGGTATATGGAATTGGTTTGATAATTGGCTCTCCTTCAACGACTACTGTTTGACCTGGACCTAGTCCTGGACCCACTTTTGCTATGTTGAGTTGGGTGTGTACATGATATACACCTGCTTCAAGTGCTTTGGCAGATAATGAATATTCGACAACAGCGTTACCTGGAATGTCAAAGACGTTTCCTGGTGGGTCTCTTGCTAGCATCTCCCATCTGTTACCTGCGTTAGTGGATTCTGAGAAAATGGAAATCCATCCTCTTAGGTCTCTTTCTACAAGACTGACTAAAGTACCTTGAACAGTCAAGGTTTCACCAGTTTGTAGGGATTGTCTGTTGAAAGTTTCATCTTCAATTCTGATGAAACGACTCTGAAGTTGTGCTTGGACACCATGTGCATCTGCAGTTGGAAGTATGGAATCAACCCAGTTGAAACCAAGTGTACCTAATGCAAGTACAACAGTGAGTCCTAATACGAAAATCTTTTTTTCGACCATAGTCCTAATATCCTGAGTGATAATACACATTGTTATATATTTTACCTTGATAGCGAGGATCGATATGATTTGATTATGCTAATCATCAATGATTAACATTGAAATTAAAAAAAATACAATAAAATTATTTCAAATTAATTTGTTTTTTATATGAAATATTATGCTATTTTTTTGTATATTTTATTAGAAATACTATGAAACCACTTTATATCAAAACCCTTACTTTATATTCAGAATTACACGATAGTCATCATGGCACAGATGCCCGCATTAATCCCAAAAGAAGTTGAGATTCAGAGACTAAAAAAAATCTGGCTCATCGTCATTGCTATGGGATCCACTGCAGCATCAGTCGAAGTAGACAACTTCGTTGATGGTTCTTTACATCAGACATCTATCAGAGATAGCGCATTTACACCAGCACACTGGTGGCTATACTCCCACTTCATAACATTACCACTTGGATGGGCAGCAGCTGCAATCTATGATAGAAAAATACCAGTACTCAGAGGTCCAAATAACTCAATTAACACTGGATTGAAGATGACCATTCTTGGTTACCTTGCAACCATGTTTACAATTGGAGTCAATGAGATGTGGCATTTCTGGTTTGTAGAGGAAATCTTTGCAGTACCAAATCACTGGATGTTTAACATGGGTGTTGTAGTAGCATTCATGGGAGCACTTGCATACGTAGTCAGAGTATATGCCCGACTCGTAGAACTAGGTGCAGAAACTCCAGGTGAAAATCCGTACGTTGCAGAGATGTACAAGATGGCTTTAGAAGGCAAATTGTACAGCAGAGCAATTCCATAGATAAAGTGCAAAAGCACAATTTTTTCTCTTTTATTATTTTAAGTATCGAAGATCGTACTAGGGGTCACATTTAAGAAAGACTTAAAAGGATTCTGAATCGTATAAATCCAGAAATGACTCTTCCGAAAGGATTTGGTTCAAGTGGCGCAGGTGGCGCATCTAGCTCTGATGTAGAACGAATGATTGGTAGACGTGTCGAAAATATGACCGGTATAATCACTCTGTCTTACATTGCAGCTTGGTTAGCAACTTTTGGTGGTACTGCAGCAGGATACTTCTATTATCCTTGGGCATATCCAACAAACAGTGGTCATTATGCGTTCATTGTTCTGACAATTATTGAAGCGATTGGTTACCTCTTCTGTGTTAAAGTTATGGAAGAAGGCTCTAAGAAAAACAGCAACGGTATAATTGCTGCAACTATTGGAGCAACCGCAGTAGGCACTGTAATCATATCACTATATGTCGGATTTTAGAAGGAATCTCCTTCAGACATCTTCTTTTTACTTTATTTTACTAAAAAAACAACGATCTTCATCACACTCTAAAATTTTATATACCGACCGTTTTATCTAGTTGCTAATGGTCTGGCTAAGACGATGTACTCACTACTTATTCATAGTAGTAGTTGCAGTTAACTCAACACTGTTAACAATTAATGCAGGAGACTACATTTTCTATACTGACTGGGCTTGGACTTCGTTCACGGTATTTTCAATATCGCAAACGTTGATGCTTGCAGTAGGTGCAACATATTACCTAACATTTACAGGTGTTCCAGGAACAGCAACGTATTACGCCCTAATTATGACAGTATACACATGGATAGCAAAAGGTGCATGGTTTGCACTTGGTTATCCATATGACTTCATTGTGACACCAATTTGGTTACCATCAGCAATGTTGCTTGATTTGGCCTATTGGGCTACAAAGAGGAACAAGCACTCCTTGATACTGTTTGGCGGAGTACTGGTAGGAATGTCTTTACCATTATTCAACATGGTAAACCTGATAACAGTAGCAGACCCACTAGAAACGGCATTCAAATACCCAAGACCAACATTGCCACCATACATGACACCAATAGAACCTCAAGTAGGTAAATTCTATAACAGTCCAGTAGCACTGGGTGCAGGTGCGGGTGCAGTTTTGTCAGTTACATTTACAGCATTAGGTTGTAAACTAAACACTTGGACATACAGATGGATGGCCGCTTGGTCAAAGTGGGACTAAAACTCCAACCTTTTCCTTTTCATTTTATTATTTTATAATTAGAGTATTCTAATTACAAAATTTGATTAAAAAATATTGTACATGTTGTGATCTTTTGTTGTCTCTTTTGACAATATGCGATATCGTGATAATCCCATGTGAAGCAACAATACGACCAGATTCTAGTTACCCCAAAACCCTTTGTAAAATGGGCTGGAGGGAAAAGACAGTTAATTCCAATAATTAATCAGAATCTTCCTGAATCGTTTGGTACATACTATGAGCCATTTCTTGGTGGTGGCGCTTTATTATTTCATATTCTTACAGACAAAAATGGTCAAAAATGCAGTATCTCTGATTTAAATTCTGATCTTGTATTGGCATACACTACAATTAGAGATAGAATTGATTCTCTGATTGCTTCTCTAAAGAATCATGAAAAAAATTATCAAAAAAATTCCGAGTCATACTATTATTCAATTCGCGAAAGCAACCCAAGAAGTGAAATTGAAAAAACATCTCGATTGATCTTCTTGAATAGGACTTGTTTTAATGGACTATACCGTGTAAACAGTAAAGGAAAATTCAACGTTCCCTTGGGAAAGTACTCTAATCCAAATATAGTAAATGAAGAAAATTTACGTGCTGTAAGTAGTATATTACAATCAAGTAGAATTTCCATCAAATGTAGGGATTTTGAGGCAGTTCTAAGAGATGCCAAAAAAGGAGATTTGATATATTTTGATCCTCCATACCAACCAACAAGTGCTACTGCAAATTTTACAAGCTATACCAACAAAGATTTCACATATGATGATCTGACAAGACTGGCAGAACTTTGTTTGAAATTAGATTCTCGAGGTTGTAATGTATTATTGTCAAACTCTGATTCAAAAGAAGTGGCAGATATCTTTGCCAAAAATACGTGGAAAATAACTAGAATAGAGGCAAACAGATCAATTAATTCCAACTCTAAAAAAAGAACTGGTCATTTTGAACTTTTAATAAAAAATTATTAAAGCTCCGAACGGGATCTGAACCCGCGACCTTTACCTTACCAAGGTAACGCTCTACCAGGCTGAGCTATCGAAGCACAAATTTTAGCAATTTAAAATCCTTATAATTCTTGATTATGGCTCCAAAATCTCTAAACTGTTAAATTTCACACAAATTTCTAGACTTTTGGAGGAGTAATCAAGCCTGGCCAAAGTAAGCACCTAGTGCTTTTGGACATGCAGGACTTAAGATCATAAAAATGGGTGATCCTGTCTCTCAGGAGTTCGTGGGTTCAAATCCCACCTCCTCCACTGCTCTTTATTTTGGATGTTTTATTCCTCTAGAATTCAAAATTTCGTATACGTCAGGAAGTGAAAATACAAATCCAATGTGAACACAATCTTTTTCTTCACACAGCTGACAGAACAATTCTCCCTTTTGTACTGCAACTTCTGCAATTCTGTTTTTGATATTATCTTTTAGAATAACACGATCATCATCTACGGAAATTTTTTCAATCTTTGGAGCATATCTTGCAAAGGTCTTGTCCTTTTGCATCATCTCTTCTAACATGTAAGTTACGTAACCTGAAAAACTATTGACACCTTTCATTGTTAGACTGTCTTTATTTTTTTGATATACGTCTTGGAATTTATCATAAACAGTTTCTGAAACAGTTATTGATTTGAATCCAGCTTTCGGCAATTTACTTTCCCTTACCGTACAATAAAGTACCCAACTATATAAGATTTTATTTTGTGGGTGTTGTTCGATTCATGGGACATATTCTAAGTGTTTTTTGTCGGGACATAGGCGTAAGAAAGTATGATATTGTTCAATGAACAATGCGCTAATTTGAAATCGTTGATGCAAACAACCTGCCTTTCTCAGTCAGACCCACTTCAATTTTATTATCCTCAATTGTAGACTCAACAAGACCTTTCTTCTCTAGCCAAAAAATATGCTTTGCAAGTCTGGCATAATTTAGATTTGCATCTGTTGATAAATCTGTCTTGCTTTCAGAGCCCTTTTTCATTATGGTTTCTGTAATGCGTT
>JAICOU010000032.1 GCA_025930495.1 Nitrososphaeraceae archaeon | reverse complement strand
ATTAAAGAATCAAACAACTGGTCAACAAGGAATTGATCCAAGTAGATTGGTAATTTATCAGACAAGTGCATCTACTGGCGGTTATCAAACTAATAGGGGCGAAGCACAGCTTGCTGATACATCTGATTATGCACAAACTAGAAGTGTCTATGAAGACCAAAAACAAAGTCCACCTCCATCACTTCCTAGCAATAAGGAGGAAGCGGCATGTGGTTGTGCAGCATCTGCAGAAATTGGCTCTGAATGTGATTGTGAAATGCATGGTTCATGTTTGTGTGATGCAACATGCAGATGTAATGCTAGTCTTTGTAAAGAACAAGTCAAGTCAATGAGTTAATCTCTTTAAAAATTAAAATATTTTACAGCGTGATTAAAATGTACGATTAATTTCTTCAAAATCTTTAGTAGTTTCAAGTAATTCTAACAATCTGTCTTTTTGTTGTTCTAAATGTTCTTTTTGCTCTAGCACCCAAATTGCTGGCCTGATTTGATCTTTCTGTGTTATATCAGAACGTAAAAATTTAACATCTTGATTGATTGTATTTCTATTGACTTCTAACTCTGTTGCAATCTTTATCGCAGAAAATCCCTTCTCAAAATACATGCTGTATACTTTTTCCTTCTATTCTCTTGCTCAGTTTTTGTATATGAGCCACCGTGTTTTGTAGCAATTTCCAATAATCTAACTGTGCAAATTTCTCTTTTCTATGTACATCTGAATTAATTTGACTTTGATTTGAATGGAAATTGACTAAAAATCAAAAACTGCCTAGTTCTGCATAGTTATCACAACAAAATCTAAATCAGTACTTGGTAACAAAATCCCTTGAACTACCACGTGGAATGACAAACGAGGGGAAAAATTCAAACATCGAGCATATCTGGAATCATTTTAAAAAATTTATGTGTGCTGGGAGTAACCCTCCTTCTGTTTTCACGATATTACGCTTTGCAGCCTACCTGAACTTGGTACAGGATCCTTAGTTCTGTTTGGCTTTGCTCCATGTGGGGCGTCTTTTTCATTCCTTCTCTGGAAATCTCAGGTTTTGCCATCATTGTGCGCCAGGTTGGATTATTTTCTGTTCCGTTGCCAATCATCTCTGATTATCCATCTCCGGATCACATTTCCTGTATGGAGGGAGGAGTTTCCTCTGCCGTAGCAGTGTATCGTGCTCCAGCTCACACATGTTAGTTGTATTTTTGATTTAATTTGAAGATTGCCTTTCTGATTTCTTATAAACAACGTTCCAAATCTATGTCTATTTTCTTATTTCTCAAATCTTGTTTTTACTTTTTACCAAGTTGAATAACTGTCTGACTGCTAATTTTGGATGATGTGTTGCCAATTTTATCATACTTGTTAATCCAAAATCTGCTTTAATAAAATCTAAAAACTCTTCAGGTTTTAATTCCTTGATTATGTCTAATTCATCATCCCATTCCTCATCTGATAATCCAATCCATCTGTCTTGGACTTTTCCTGCAGATTTGATTTTTGCTTGAATGTCTTTTTTCCAATTTTCCTCATATGGGTACAGTGCATTTTCATCTGTTTTTCCTGATTTTATTGCATTTGATGCTATTTTTCCTGCAACTCTTCCAAATTTTATTGCATATCTTATTCCCTCTAACACTAATGGATTAGCCTGACCTGCTGAATCTCCTACAAGAATCAAATTATTGTATACTGTTTTTCTTGATAATCCATCATTTGGAATCAACCCATAATGAAATTCAATAGGTGTAATTTTTCCTAACTTGCTAATTGGACCAATTTTTGAATCCATCAACTCTTTTAATCGCTCTGTAGGATCTATTTGCGATTCTGGTTTTCCAACTCCAACTCCAATTCTTACAATATTTTTTCCTACAGGAAAAATCCATGCATATCCTGCTGGAGAATATTTCTGACCCACCATGAGCCACCATGTTTCTTGATCTACATTTTCAACCTCTGCTTCATATTCAGCGCCTGCTCCAAATCTTTCCCACTGTGTTACAAATCCCATAGCTTTGGAAACTGTTGAAGAAAATCCACTTGCATCAACGATAACTTTGGCATGAAATATCACCTCTCCTTCCTTGCTTGTTCCACTTACTCCGATAATATCTCCATCTTCATTTTTTATCACATTATTGATGTTGGTTTTGAGAAAAATATCTACCCCTTCATTTTTTGCCTGCTCTGCTAACCATCGATATGTTTTTCTTACATCTAAAACTGCAGCTTGTGGAATTGTATCTCTAATTGTAACTTCATTATTTGGTGAACAAAATGAGTAATTTTTAATTGGATTATAGCAGTCATCTGGAATGCCAAATTCTTTTATGTTTTGTATCCATGTGACTCCACTGGTTCTAACTGATTGCGCAATTGTTTCTTCTTTCTCTAAAAGTGCAACCTTCACCCCATTTTTTGATGCTTCGTATGCTACTGACGAGCCTGCTGGACCGCCTCCTACTATTACTAAATCATAATGATACTCTATTGTCAACTTCTTTACTTTGTTGATCCTAGAATATAATTTTGAGGTAGTTTTACGTCCTGATTTGCCTATGAGTTATTTTTTTAAAATTGGTGTCCCAGATGTGTCATTTTCTCTTTCCGAATCAAATGTACTCATATGTGTTAGATCTCTGTGCATGAAGCTATAGCTTTCACCAATTTTTTTCCTACAGAATTTTCCATGTACTGTTTGTTCTATCTTTAATGTATCTTCATTTTCATGAAATAAGCGCTTTCCACAATCTGGACATATTAATTCAGGCATGAAAGTTATCAGTATCAAATCTATTTAGATGTTTCAGAAATAACTGGATTTATTTTATTATCTTTTTTTAAACCAAAACTTTAGATGTTTAATCTGTCTGTGTTTGTTTGATGGTAGAGTCTGATGTTGCTTCTTTTGTATTCTGGTCTGTAATCACTGTAATAATTATGGGTCTTACTGCTTTTAGCTACAAGTCTTATAATAAAAGAAAAAATAAGATCACTCCATCTTGAAAAAAGATTCAAACAGAATTATCCTTCAGATGCTGTTTTTCCACCGTCTACATTAAGAACAATGCCTGTAATCCAATTTGCCTCATCTGATGCTAAAAATAACACTGCATTTGCAACATCTATTGGTTCACCAATTCTTGCTAGCGGCAATCTTTCTTCTAACACTTTTCTTGCTTGAGGATCATCAAGATATGGCTTTATCATACCTGAATTGATAATTCCTGGATTTACCACATTACATCTGATGTTTTTTCTTGCATATTCTACTGCAATTGATTTTGTGAACATTGTTAATGCTGCTTTTGTTGCCGAGTATGCTGCCAAATGCACTCTTGGTATGGCTCTTTCACTTGAGATTGAACCAATGTTTATGATAACACCTTTTTTAACATCTGACATTTTGTTTAGCACAGCTTTTGTCATATGAAAAACTCCAAACAAATTAACATCAATTAATTTTTTAATTTCAGAATCTGTCATTTCATGAAAGTGAACTGGATCATTGATTGCACCTGCATTATTGACTAAAATATCTATTTTTCCATATGTGTCTATAATTTGGTTAACTGTTTGCATTACTTGAGATTCATTAGTCAAGTCACACGACATAGACGTGGTAGATTTTTCATTTCCTATCTCTTTTCTGGTTTTTTCTAGCCCTTCTAGATTTCTTGCAATAAGAATTACTTTGGCTCCCTCTTCTACAAATCTTTTTGCAACGCCTTTACCAATGTCACTTGATGCCCCAGTAACTATCGCTATCTTGTCTTTTAATCTCACATGATAATTTTGTTTTGTGTATCTTATAGAATTTTTGGTAAAATTCAGTCATATTTTTTATTTGTTATGCTGAGAATTGTTTTTTTTGATATATGCTAAAATTCCTGTATAGTCTATATCCCCAAATCCTTTTTTCACTGCTTCTTTGTATATTTCTTCAGCTTTTTTGATCATTGGTAGTTTGATCCCAAATGATTTTGCAGTATCTGTAATAGTGCTGATGTCTTTTTTCAAATTTGCAAGAGTAAACGTAGCATCAAATTCCTCTTGTATCATCTTGTACGCTTTATTTTCACTCATTCCAGTTTTAAAATAAGTTGAATTCAAAATATCTAGAAATATTTTTGGATCTACATTTGCACTTCTTACCAATGTGATTCCCTCAGATAGAGCAAGTGCAAGCATTGTTATTTGAAGATTCATTGCAAGTTTGACTAAATGAGCTGTTCCCTCTCCTTCCAAAAAAAATATTTTATTTGCTATTTTTTCAAAAACATTTCTAAATCTATTAAATGTCTTTTTATCACCCGATGCCATCAATACTAATTCCCCAGTAATTGCTACATTTGGTCCGCCCATAACTGGTATGTCTAATTTAATTATCTTGTGTTCTAAAAATTTTTTTGAAATATTTTTTGATTCTACTGGATTTATGGTACTCATATCTGCAACTGTCAGTCCTTCGTGCTTTCCTTCAATAATACCATTTTTTCCAAATGATACTTCTTTTACGCCATCTGCATCTTTTACAACTATGATGATCAATTCTGAATTTTCAGCTACTTTTTTTGGAGAATCTACAACTTTTGCGCCATTATTTTTTAATTCATTTGTTTTTTCTTTTGTTCTATTGTATACTGTTAAATCAAAACCTGATTTTAATAAATGCAAACCTACTGCATTTCCAAGCATTCCTATTCCGATGATTCCTATTTTTGTCATCTTTTGTTTCTCCCATTTCTGTATTTAATGGCGTTCTTCATTTTTTATTCCCCATTGTCCATTGCCAAATCTTGATGCCTCAAATTCTATTTGTCCTATTGTTTTTTCATCTTTTCTGACCTTTGCATAATCAAACTTTTTCATTCGAAACACCTTTTCTTTTGGTTTGTATCCTCCTTCTATTACTTTAATCTTGAATTTTTTACTCGCTCTATTGATCATTTTTCTTGCAATCTGTACATCACCAATCCATGAAAACATTTCAAAACCTCCAAAATTTTTTGTAGTCACTGTATATCCATACAATCTTGCCTCAAATTTAGATCCTTGCTCTTTGGACTGTTGATTTAGCCATGTAACTACTTCTTCACCGTATCCTTTTTCCACTCCGAATGTCTCTGAATCTCTCATCTATGAAAAATGATTATTTCAAACCATAATAATCATTTTCAAATATTTGTTAAACTAAAATATTGATTCTTTCACCAAACTTTATGCTTACAATTGATTGTAGAGATGTGGCATCTATAAAGAGCGAATTAGTCGTTTATGTATCAGATCAAGTTGCCGCAATACCTACTTTGAAGATTCATGAGTTTATGCTGTCTTCATTAAACGATGAAAAAATTGACAAAAATGTGGTGATAACTGCAATCAAAGAATTTCTAGAGTCAATTGGTGAGGGACGAAATTTTGCTGTGATTTCTAGCAATGATGTCATATTGATTAAATCTATTTCAGGAAAAACTATTGAACGAGATCCTTCTCCACCATCTGAGTTGTTTTCATGCATTCACTGTGGATTTGTCACTAACTATGAAATAGAACTTCAAAATCATATGAAGATACATTATCTGTGATTTTTTTGCCTATCAATTAACCATATGCCAATTTTAATTTCTAAAATGTTGTACATCTCGTAAAAACTAATAATTTAGAATCATGTCTAAACTTTTTAGATATGATTTTTAACAAGATCTTTATAAGTTCTAACTATAAAAAATATTAGTGGTAAAATTACCTAAAAATAATATTTCAAAAGTTTACTGCACAAGATGTGATCTGATATTTGATTCTAGAAAAACATTTGAGAAGCATCTAATCCAACATTCCTCTAATATATTATGTGAAACATGTCCAATTGATACTGCTATTTCCAAATTTGTAAATCTCTTTAAGAGAAAATCCTCTCATAATTTGGAATAAGTTTTTTAAACAATTTTTCAAGACTTGATTTATGAATAAAAAAGGAATTTTAGTTGGCATTGTAATATTATTAGTCATTATAAGTGTAATTACCGTTTATTCTTCATCTTCTGTTGAAACTGAGAATCTTGATGTAATGCCTCCTGGAATGATTTCTACTGCAATGGGCTCATCAGTATTAGGAAACCCATCTGCCCAAATTACAATAGTGGAGTTTGGTGATTATCAATGTCATCAGTGCTATAATTGGTTTCATGATACAAAATCTACTGTGTTTCAAAATTATGTTGATACTGGAAAAGTTAACTTTGTCTTTATGGATCTTGCTTTTTTGGGACTGGATTCGCCAAAAGCAGCTCAAGCATCTTATTGTGCTGAAGATCAAGGAAAATATTGGGAATATCATAATCAACTGTATACGGCTCAAGAATCTCAAATAGATAATGGCTGGGCAAATTCTGAACGACTAAAAGCATTTGCATTTAGTTTGGGTCTTGATATGGAATTATTTGATAGTTGTTTTGATTCGGGAAAATATACAAAAAGAGTTCAGTATAATATTGCAGAAGCAAAAAAATTAGGTGCAAATGGTACTCCTACATTTTTTATTGTAGGTCCTGACGGACAACAGCAAAAACTTGTTGGTGCACAGCCATACTCTGTTTTTAAACAAGTATTGGACTCGATGATTTAGTATGGTACAAACTCTAAATCTTGTATTTTCAAATCACTTCTATATTGTTTTGTCAGTTGTTATTTTTACATTCATGCTAATTGGATTATTAATTCTGTCAGAGTATGTTTTCTTGGACCCGTATATTATTGGTCATATCTCGCAAGGGACTGAATTTGGATTTGTGTTGATTGTAATTCTTTCTATATTGTCTGCTTTGGTAATTCCTATGAATATTTACCGAATCAATATTTTGAAAAAATCAAAAGGAAAGATGAGTGGCAGTGTTTTTAGTTCATTTATTGGGTCTATTGCTGGCGCTTGTAGCTGTGGTCCTATCGGTTTTGTCGTAGTTTCTACATTCGGTTCTGTAGGTGCCACAACTCTTGCATTTTTGACAAGTTTTGAGCTTCCAATAAGGATTGGGGCAATTGCATTATTAGCTTTTACCTACTATGCTACAGTAAAATCACTTAAAATCGAATGTGAGGTTAGATAACAGATCAAATATTTTGGTTAGAATAACGATTAGGGGAAATAAGTGAGGACTAATCTAAAAAATAATAAATTGTATCAAACATACACTAAAAGGGCAAATTTTTAAAACCTTGGAATCTATCTTGTAGTGAAATCAATAAAATCTGTGTCAATAATTTACATTCCAATTAGACCTGGTAGAAGAAATGTTGAATATGATGAATTAGACGATACTGAAGAATAACCATTTATTTTATCTGTAAAAATGAGTTTTCTGGAACGTTTAGATTCAAAAAACTCCCCGGCTGAATAATTTTTGCAAGTATCTCCAATCCTGTGATTGTTCTGATACTTGGTTTGCTAAAATAAGAATTTGCATCTACTGCAAAAACCTTTTTGTTCTTGACAGCTTTTAACATATTCCATGATTTGTTGTTTTTCAATGTCTTATTGTATTCTGATATCGTACGAAATATGTCAAAACCACATGGCATCATAATGATGATGTCTGGCTCTGATTCTATGATTTCTTCAATACTTAATTTTCTAGAGTATTCTCCAATCCCACTGATCATATTTTCACCTCCTGCTTCTTTGATCATTTCTGGTATCCAATGACCTGCTGTAAAAAATGGTTCAATCCATTCTATTGCAAGAACTTTTAGTTTTGTCTTTGGCGTAAATCTTTTTACATGCTTTATTCTTTGTTGCAAAGATTCTATGATCTTTTTTGCTTCATTTTCTTTCTCAATAATTTCTCCCATTTTATTTACAGATTCAATTATTTCTTGTAAATTATGTGGATCCATAGAATGGATTATTGGCTTTTTCTGTAAAATTTGAATCGCCTTGTTAACTTGATTGGTATGTGCTGCACATGCCTCACATGTTTCTTGAGATATTATAAGATCTGGATTTGCTTTTAAAATATTTTTTTCATGTAGCGTGAAAATTTCTTTTCCCTCATTTAATAATTGACATGTTTTTGTATCGATTTCTTTACTGGATAATTCATCTGAATTAATTACAGAACTAATAACACGTAGTTTTGTTTTTGCATTTTCAGGATATTTACATTCATGTGTGACTCCATACAACATATCTTCTACTCCGAATTCATATAACAATTCTGTAGCACTGGGTAGAAAAGAGACTATTCTCTTTATTGACATGTTTTGTATTTGGATTTGTTCTTTAAACGTCATACGTTAAGTTATGGTCAATTCTGCTGATTAGGCACCTTAATAGGCATATTTTAGGCACAAGTTTCATTGTCTGACTCACAAAATATTCGAAGAGCCATCTTGGCAAAATGGCATGAGAATTTATCAAAATATGGAAATTTGTTTTCATCTGATTCTATTAGTGGTTCTAGCCCTCCGTCAGTGTTTGTAGGATCATATAACTATCCCAAAGTATTCGTAGGACCAATGGTTCCTCCCATACATGGTGATACAAGTTTACTTGACAATCCTGAAAGATGGACAGGTAAATCTCTTGAAGAAATTGTTAATTTTAGATTGAATCTAATTCGTGGTATTCAAAAAGTTTCCATACATCAAACAGAAGGACGTTACATAGAAAATTTACAAGAAATTACAATGTCCTCAAAACCTACTGACTCTGACTTACAATTCACTAAAACTGCCTCTACAAGCATTTCACTTGATGGTGAAAGTGCTCCGTTTGGACCAATAGGTGAAATCAAATCTGCAAAGTTTTATGGTACATCTGCAACAAAATCTATTGAAAAAACTTTCTACGATAAAGATCTAACTGCTCAAGATGCTGTTTTGCATCTCTATAATTCTGGTATAGATATCTCAAAAATTCAAAAATGTTTTAGTATCGGGATGCTTGGACAAAAAAGAAAACTTGTTCCTACAAAGTGGAGTATAACTGCAACTGATGATATTATCTCCAAATCTCTTACTGAAGAAATTTTGAATTATACTTTGATTGATTCATACAAAGTTTTTACATATGAGCATCTTGGAAACTTATTTTCTGTAGTTTTGTTTCCACACAGATGGATTTATGAAATGATTGAAGCCTGGTATTCTAATGGTGTTTTAGGATTTGGATCTGATTTTGAGGATGCACGTGGAATTAACCATCCTCCAGCAATATCTGGTGCATATTTTGCAGCTAAATTAGGCGTAACTGAATATCTAGTGAAAAATAAAATTCAATCCGGTGTGATAATCTTACGGGAAATTAGACCTGAATATGCAATTCCTGTGGGTGTTTGGCAGATAAGAGAAGGTATTCGTTCAGCAATGAGACAAACACCAATAATTGGTGAAACTTTTGATGATGCTCTTACGTTAGCCTCAAAGAAAATGAGTATTAGTAAACCCGAATGGCTTTCAAAAGGAAATATTATGAAATTAATTCGTCAGAAAACCATTGCAGATTTTTTCTAATCTACTATGCGTAAATTGGTTTGTGGCTAAATTTATTGTAAAATAGTTATTTTAGATCATTACATCCTGTTTCTAAAGTATATTTTGTTGCTAAAACTATTCGTGGATACGCTCAGATGTGTAAAATGCAGTAAAATTATTCCAAAAACTGGCAACTATACAATAGTTGTGTTTTTGATCAAAGACAAACTATCTGATCCGTATTATGAACATCTTTGTTGCCCTGCGAGATTTTCTATGATTTGTTGATACAATCTTATCTATTTATTGACCACTTTTTAATTCAAACATAATGCAAAACAAGAACTTGATAATTGGAATTGCTATTATTGCCAGCCCGATTCTTTTTGCCCTAATTGCATTTCCTGACAGCTTTAGTTTAAGCTGGAATCAAGGAAGAGGAGGATTTCTTTTTGCACTTGTGTTTGTTGTTGCTGAATTAATTGGTCTTAAAATTATTATTTCTACAAAAAAATTGATTGCTGTAATTCCATTGGCTATTATGGTGATTGCATATATTATTGGATTGGAATATGGTTTAAGAGATTATATTTTATCATCTGCTGAACAATACAACGTACAACTAATCAATTCTTGGACATGGATGTGGGATTTTATAGTGTTGGATATTTTTGTAATTGTTGTACTTAGTATCTTTTTTGGTAAACGATGGATAAGAATTGCGCCTGCTGGACCAATATTTCTTGGTGGTAGTGCAATTATTCTTTCGTTGGATGCATTTTTTCCATATGATTCTCTTGGTCCATTACAATATGTTGTGCCTTATTTGGTGCAAACAAACGTATGGTTAGTAAATGCATTTGATCTTGGAACTGCTACTGCACGTGACAATCTAATGTTCCTCAAAGGCGATTTTGGACCAATGGTGCTTCAGGTATTTTGGCCATCTGCAGGCGTACACAGTATAATCATCTATTCTTTGGTCATGGGTGCATTTCTATTAAAAATGAATATCCCTAGAAATAGAAAGGCTGTTTACTTTGGATTGGGAATTGCAGGAACCATTGGTGTTAATATGATTAGGATATTTTCTTTGTCTTGGTATGCCCTTAAAGTTACTACTGATGCAAAGCAATGGGAAGAATTTCATTCTGTTGCAGGTGAGATTATGTTCTTGCCGTGGCTGTTTGTCTTTTTACTAATAGTAATTCTAATTGAAACAAAGAGGTTAAAGAAATTAGAATCTGAAGGAAAATCTATTCCTAAAAATAGCTAGTGATATTACTTTGACCCTGAATTTCTGAAAGTTCTGAAACTTTTATTCCTAATCTTCTAACTGTGTTTTTCTGATCTTCTAACGCTTCTTTTAATAACTGCACCGCATTTTTTTGTAATTCTTCTAAGCTCGATGTATGATTTTTTAACATTCTTGATTTTGTTTTGTTTGTTAAATCTGATAGAACGAACTGTACCCCTATTGATTTGAACATTCTATTATTTTTCTGAATTACTTTGTGTAATTCTATGCATAATTCCTTAAGATTTTCTGCCAAAAAATCATAATCTTTTGAATCTTTTTTTAGAGTAGATAATTTACTGTATTGAATGCTTGCCTCTCTCTCCTTTACTGGCTCATTATCCAATCCTCTAGATGCATTAAATATGTAAGTTCCATGTTTTCTCCCAAATTCTTTAATCAAAGTAAACACATCTAATTTTCTCAGATCATTAATTGTTTCAAGATTCATTTGTATGAATCTCTCCTCTGTTTTCTTTCCAATACCTGGTATTGCTCGAATCTTTAATTGTTCTAAAAATTCTTCAACTTTTTCTGGTGATACCACTGTTAACCCATCTGGTTTTTTAAAATCTGATGCAATTTTTGCAATTAATTTGTTTGTTGAAACTCCTATGGAACAACTAAGTTTCACTTTATCTCTAATGGAATTTTTAATTTGTTGTGCCAAATGACTTGCCTTATCAAAATTTCCTTCTATTCTATTTGTGACATCCAAATATGCTTCATCTTTTCCTACGTATTCAAAAACATCTGCACTCTCTTTTATGATGTCCATGGCTTTCTCAGAAATTTCTAAGTAATAATCAAAATCAACTGGAAGAAAAACTGAATCTTTTCTTTCTTCTAATCTTTTTTTTGCAAAACTAATTGGCATTCCTGATTTCACACCAAACTTTCTGGCTATGTAATTTGCAGTTGCAATTGCTCCACTGTCTCCTCCTCTGTCTGAAAAAACACAAACACATACTGGTTTTGATTTTAGATCAGGAGTACGTATCTCTTCACATTGAGCAAAGAAATAATCAAAATCTATGTGAAAAACTACTCTATTTTCAGATATTTTGAATCACCTCTCTGATTATTACTATATTGTGCATTCATCTAAATATTGAGTATTTTCAATAATAGTGTGGCCTATCCTGTATCTTCTGATGATAATGGTCTTAACATAAAGCCAGAACTGATGGAAAAAGAAAAACTCTACCATTATGTGTTTAAGAACAAAGTTATTCTACTGTTCAAAGACTCACAAGATTTCCTAAATTGCTATGAAATCGAAGAAGAATCTCTAGTAAATCAGGTAAAGAACAGCAAAAACGATGATGAAGTTGAAAAAATATTTGAAGAATACATACAACGTGAGAACCTCAAAAACTAAATAAAAGCCAAAGAAGCTTTTGTTGTTAAAGGAATAATAAATTGAGTGACCCTAAAAAATCTAAAGACGCAGAAGACATTTTATCCGAATTTCATGATATTCACACATCATCTGAACCACAATTATCTTCACCTGAACCAGAACCACAATTATCTTCACCTGAACCAGAACCACAATTATCTTCACCTGAACCAGAACCACAATTATCTTCACCTGAACCAGAACCACAATTATCTTCACCTGAACCTAGACATAATCCTGAAGAACGTGATGTCATTTTTGTTGGTACTAAACCCATAATGACATATGTTTCAGCTACTTTGACACAACTTTCAACAAGACACACGGTTACAATTAAGGCTCGAGGTAAACGAATTACCCAGGCAGTTGATGTATCTCAAATGATTGTTAAAAGAATGAACACTGTTGGATATGTTATCAGCGATGTTAGAATTTTATCTGATTCACTTACATCTCAAGATGGTAAAACCCGTAATGTCTCTACAATAGAAATTGACATTACAAAAAATTAAAACTCTTAGATACTTGATTCTAGCTTGTATGGGTATTTTCACTATTGGAATAATTCTTGGATTTATCGTATATCCTTGCGGGTTACAACATATTGCAATTATATCTGATTTAGAATCATATGAAAAATCATTTGATCCAGAATTTTGTAATGTTTTAGTTGAAAAAATTAATTTATTTAACGCTGATTGTAAACCTGAAGTTGAAATTTTAGACTGCGGCTAAATTATATCAGTTATAAATGATATTCCAAAATATATCAACATGGCACTTAAACCAATCATTAAAATTTTATAGTTTCTATTTGAAAGTATTTTTGAACTTTTAGAAGCAAGACATGCAACTGAATACAACCACACAAAATCTATCCATATATGCGATAAAAAAACAACAACTATTCCCATAAATGCCCATATCAACATTGCATCTGAAATTAATTTAAAACCAATACTTAACCACCATATGATGAAAAATGGATTTAATGCACTAAGTGTAATTCCTGTAAGAATTGTACTGTGTTTTAGATTGAAAGAAGTTGTTTTTTTCATTTGTAATATTGTTTTAATTTGAATCCCCGCAAATACAAAAAGTGTGATTGCCCCCAAAATTGAAATCCATGTTCCAAACTCTGGAAAAATTTCAAGTGAAAATACTCCAACCCCTAACAAAATCACAAGTGGTAATTCTACAATTGTATGGCCTACTGCCATTTTTATTCCTGCTTTACCGCCGCCCTGTAACCCATATGCTATGTTTGCTGCAAATAAAGGACCTGGTGCCATTACTCCTGATGCTGAAATAATTATAACCATCACTACAAATTCTATTATTTGTTCCATTAATTTTCTATTTTTATTGTCATGTTATAAAATAAACATGTAATCTGATAATTTTTTTTATCTGTACATTGAATCTTTTAACTGTGATTCTCCATCTGTTTCTTTAATTGATTGTTCTGCTTTCTCTGCTTCTTTTTGTAGGAGTGAAATGTCACAAGATGTGCCAGGAATTAACTGTGACATTCCCATGCATAATTCTGCACTTGATCTAAAATCTGGACCTGTACCATCTGAATGAAAAAGAATTACAATTACATCTTGTTGTGTAATACTTCCCTCATTAAGTAACATTCCTGGTATCCCTGGGATTGTTCCATACTTAAGAATTTTTAATCCTGATTTTTTTAATTTTGTTCTTGCAGAATCGGTGTTTCCTACTGCAACTATTCCTTCAATTTTGTCTAAGGATTTTACTGCCATGCTGCTTACAATTAGTTCTATTTTTTGTTTTTTTGCCCACTTGAGCATTGTCTTTGCAACAATTCTGTGTAATGATTCATGAAGAGTAAGATATGATGAAAAAACTGAAACTTTAAGATCATCGTTTACAAAAATCCGCGTTGGATAATTTGGTTTGCCCTCTTTAATCAAACTTATTGGTGGAAAACTATCTGAATCAACTATACCTGCTAGACTAAATCGTGATGTTT
>JAICOU010000082.1 GCA_025930495.1 Nitrososphaeraceae archaeon | reverse complement strand
GTTAACAACGGTGCAAGAATAGTAGTATCTAATCTTGATATTGGTGTATTTGTAATTGATTCCTATTCTGTTCATGGAATGGAAAGTTCCACTGATCCACCAGCAATAAATTCTGGAAGCATTATCTTGGAATTCATTTCAGGGGATCCTGCAAAAAATCCTCTTGCATTATTTCCATTTTATATAGCAGCAGGTGTTGGTATTTTAGTAGGCGTTTTATACCTGACTAAGAAGCGTTCTTAGTTTTGTAATATCTACAATCTCTTTTAATTTTGCATACATTACACATCGGTGATATTGGTTTGCAAATATTTTGACCATACATTACAAAAGTATCATTAATTTCAATCCAGTATTTTTTTGGAATCTTTTTCATTAGTTCCTGTTCTGTTTCTTCAGGAGTCTTTGTATCTACTAATCCCAATCTATTTGAGATTCTATGAACATGAATATCTACTGGGATAGCTGGTTTGTCAAATGCGTAAACCAGTACACAGTTTGCAGTTTTTCTTCCAACTCCTGGCATTTCTATTAATTTTTCTAAATTATCTGGGACTTTTCCCTTGTACTTGGAATTGATAATTTTAGCAACCTCGATTATTCTTTTTGATTTTATACGATAGAAACCAATTGGTTTTATAATTTTCTCAACATCTTTTGTTTTTGCATTGGCAAGTTCCTTTGCATTTTTGTATTTTGAAAATAATACTTTGACTACTTTTGTTGTAGTTTCATCTTTTGTTCTTGCTGAAAGTATTGTTCCAATTAAAATACTAAATGATCCCGTCTCTGCTTCATGCAGCTCTCTTAGTGCAGTCATTCTAGGTGTTTTTACAGAATTCATAGTATCTAGCATTCCTTTCAAAATTTTTTTCATTCTCTTACTAGCTTTTTGTGTGGTATATGTTCATTTTTCAAAAATTCGCATGACACTTGTAACATTTTAAAAATACAATTGTGACATTTTAGAAATACATTAGATGCGTTTAAAAATAATAACACACAAAATATTATATGAAACAAATTACAATATTTGTTATATTTGTGCTTGTAACTGGCATGATGATGTCTGTTTATGATGTTGTGTTTGCATTAAGTGATAAAGGTCAAGAAAAAGGCAAAGCTACTGGATGTGAAAAAGGTACAGCAAAAAACAATCCACACTGTAATGGATCATCATCTTTACCACCAAATACATGTGATGTTAATGGTGATGGAACAATCACATTTGATGAATTAGGATTATCTACTACTAATCTCATAAAGTCAATAGAAGGCATAGTTTTAGCAGCTGATGGTAATACCAATTCAAATCTTAAAATTGATACGTTAGATGAATGGGATGCATTTCAAATAGATCAACCTGGACGTTGTACTTTATAGTTGATTCAGCAATTAAGTATTATATCAGAAAAATAAAGAAATTGTATTGGAACTAACAAAAGAAGAAGAATCTGCACTAAAAGGTGAACAAGGCGAAATTATGCAGATGGCATACAGAATTTTGGTTGCAACTGGTGAGGCAACAGATGCGGAGAAACTAATTCCAATTGAATGGGCACATCTTTCTGGTGTAAACTATAATACAATTGGAGATGCAGGCGAGGAGTTTTTAGCTGGTATTAGTAAAAATGCTAGAGTAAAAGTCAAAACCACTCTTAACCCAATGGGATTTGACATTGATAATGTATCAAATTATCGTCTAGACGATAATTTTATTTCAAAACAACTATCTATCAAAAACTCATATGAAACAATGGGAGTTATTCCTTCGTTTTCATGCATTCCTTACGAAATTTTTGATATACCAAAAGAAGGAACACAAGTATCTTTTGCAGAAAGCAATGCCGCAATTCACGCAAATTCATTTGATAATCTAAAAACTAACAAGGAAAGTGCATTTAGCGCACTTGCAAGTGCAATAACTGGAAAAAGTCCATACTCTTCGCTAAGAAAAGATGATTCACCAAACCTAACAATTAGAATGAAGATAGATAATCCAAATGAACTAACATATGGAATGCTTGGATTTTTTGCAGGCAAAGTTGGAAACAATTCTGTAAATATATCCGGTGTCGGAGGAATGGATCGACGTAGCTGCAAAGCATTGTGTGGTGGAATGGGAACTTCTGGCACATGTGCTAAATTTCTTTTTGGTGATGGAGATCCCGGTTGTGAAAAAATAGATTTTGATAAAAAAGAGATGAATGACATTCATGATGAATTAAACACTGCAGAAAAAGGTGATCTAATTACACTTGGCAGTCCTCAGTTGGGTCTAGAAGAGATCTCTGATCTTACCAGTAAACTAAAGGGTCGTTCCTTTAAAAAAAGATGCATGATATTTTGTCCTAGGTCAGTAAAGGAGCAAGCAAGAAAAATTGGTTACACTAATGAGCTGGAACGAGCCGGATGCGAGATTCTTGCTGATTGTTGTACATGTCTTACTCCTTTGATCAATAAAGATAATGTTGATTCAGTTACTACAAACAGCATTAAAGGAGCATATTATTTGAAAAATTCTAACGGCATAGATGTCAATCTAAAATCACTCGCTCAAATAATTGAAGATGAGACAAGATGAAAATTCTAGTTCAAGGAAAAACACAAGGAATAATCCTAAAATCACAACATTCGATTAATTTTCTAGGTACGGTTGATAAAAAAACTGGAATAATTAGCGACAAAAATCATGAGCTCTTTGATAAATCCATCAAAGATAGCATTCTAGTATTCCCAAATGGTGTTGGAAGCAGCGTAGGTGCGTATACTATCTACTCTATCAAATCTAATAATGCTGCACCGCTGGCAATGATCTGTCAAAAAGCAGATCTTACTGTTGCAACGGGATGTGCTCTAGCTAACATTCCCCTTGTAATAGTAACTGATGAGGAATTTTCATCACTTCAAACTGGACAAAAAATCTCATTAGACACTGAATCTTCTAATCCTATAAAATTTCTCTAATAACTATTCCATTTGGTTTTTCTTCTTTGAAAACTATTCCTTCAAATTTTTGGATCTCTGTATCTGGATTTTTCCAATAATTTTTTGGCAAACCCGCTTTTTCACATGTATATTCTAGAAACTCTTTTTCATTCCATCCATATTCAATTGGAACTTGTGGTAAAAGCAAACCAGAATAAAATCCGTGTTTGACAATCAATCCGTCTCTTCCTACTTTGATCTTTGATAAATATTCCTCAGGTTTATTCACAACAATTTTTTTGGGAGGTGTAAGTACGGTTACTTCAAATGTAATCGAATCCAGTTCTTCATATTTAACAGGAGAAAATCTTGGGTCTTGTGTTGCAGCTGAAATTGCTGCATCTTCTAATGCATTAAACAATAATTTATCTGGTAATGGATATCCAATACAGCCTCTTAATCCTAGAATACTATTCAAGGTGACAAATACGCCTGATTTAAAAGAAAAATTATTTTTAAATTCTTTTTCTAGTTTTGGCTTTATACCATTTTTTAGATATTCAGTAACAACTATTCTTGCAGTTTTTACAAGAATATGACCATCATTCTCTGATAAATTATTGTAATCTTTCATTTACCTTACCTACAAACTCTTGTATATTTTTAATATGTGTACCTTCCCAGTAGACCTGATTACAGTATTTACATCTACAGAACT
>JAICOU010000109.1 GCA_025930495.1 Nitrososphaeraceae archaeon | reverse complement strand
TTTTGTAATATTGAGATTTTGTCTTTAAATATTTTCAGCCTCATTTTTAAGTATTTTAATACATATTGTATGTTTTAACACTTGTTCGTTCAATTGAACAACATTTTGCTTTTACTCTAGCTTAGCTACCTAATAGATCATGGTATGCGTTCTCTTATGTTATGAGGTGTATAGTTAATGTTTGGACGAAAATCTAATGGTGATTCAAAATTCATACCTGAAACTAAATTTCCGCATATTGATGGTCTTACATCAATTTTAAAAAATGAGTCTATTCCTGTACAAAATATTTCAGAATCCGCTCCTAAGGTGAATTTTGAACCTGATTTACCAAAACCCTCTACCAGTAAATCTGTACATCTGATTCAGGAAGTTCAAAAATTTGATGATAAGATGATTAAACCATTTATCGATTATACTGAAGGTAGTATCTTTTATCCTGTATTATCTAATATCGGGGAATCGCAGGATAATGTCTCGTATTTGGATGATTTAGTTTCTGATGGTATTTTGGCTAAACACATTTATGAAAAATTAATTGTTTGTCCTATCCATCCTACTGTCTTTTCATCAAGTATGAGATTGTACTGTCCAAAGTGTCATTCAATGAATGTTGAGAAATTAAATCTATTTGAGCATAAAAAATGTGGTTATATTGCTGAAAGTAAGAATTTTGATTTTTCAAATATTGATCACTCTATTTGCCCTTCATGTCTTAAAGAAGTTAAAAATTTTGAAAAAGAAATTAGAGTTCCTGCAATGTGGTATCAATGTGAAGATTGTATAGAAAAATTTGACAATGCTGTGATAAAACTTCATTGTAGAAAATATGATCATGATTTTGATACCAATTCAGGAAAATTTATTACTACATTTTGCTACAAGTTAAAAAATTCAGACATTTCTAACATTTCTGATACCACTCAAATAAAAGATGAACTAGTAAAATTACTACGTGGTTTTAATTTCACCGCCGAATTAAACTCTCTTGTAAAGGGAAAAAGTGGCAATACTCATGAAATCCCGATATTTGGTAAAAATAAATCTGACAATGATTCTATTTTGATTTTTATCAAAAATCAATCCACTGGAATAGATGAATCTGATATGAATTCCATTTTAATTCCAAAACTAGACATTGATTCAAAAAATACTCTGCTTGTTACCGTATCTGATGTAAAAGATGGTATTGAAAATATGGCAAAACACTATGGAATTCATTTGATTTCTGATCCTGATTTTTCAAAAATAATTTCACGTGTTGAAGAATTTGTTTCTGCTTGGTCTGCAACTAACGGTGGTCGTAAATGACATGCTTTTGTAATTCTCTACAAAAAAGGCGTGCGATAAGTCAAGTTATGGGGAGCGTTGTAATTTTAGGTGTTGTAACTTCAGTTGGATCAGTAGTTTTGTTCAATGGCATGAATCAGATCAACGCATTTTCTTATGATTTATCTTTCTATGACAAACCAAAAAACGAGGCATATCGTGAAAAATTGATGTTTGAGCATGTACGATTTGAGCCTGGAACTGATCAGATTATTCTTTATCTTGCAAACATTGGAACAACTGAATCTACAATTGAAAGCATTACTGTAGTTCAGCTTGACACTCAAAATATTTTAGTTGATTGGGAAGAAGGTATGAGTTCTACCATTCAGATCAAAGAATCAAGTGATCCAATTATCTTGGATGCGAATCTTAATCCATTTACTTGGGATGATTCAACGTATCGCACATCCGAATATAGAATATCTGTCACAACATCTAAGGGTAATTTCTTTTCCACCGTTGCCAGCCCATATAATACATAGGACTATCATGAACAATAATTTTAAATTCAATTCTGAATTGAAAAAAAAATCTAAACTCTGTAAACGAAGAGGTGTTGCAGATATTATTTCAACTATGTTGCTTATGGGATTAACCGTGACTGGTGCTACCACTCTGACTTATTTTGTAAATGATTCTTTTGTTTCTGGGAATTTGGCAACTGCATCATCATTGAATACTTCAACAAAATCTGTTCAGTTATTAGCATATGACACAAGAGACTCTACAACATTGTTGCAATTATCTGATCTTGATAATGAATTTGGAGATCAAAAATTATGTGGTGTTTCTTGCACTGGTGTTGGTCTATCTGATAAAATTCCGTCTAATGGTGGTTCTGAATTTGTTATGATCAAAATCAAAAATAATAGTATCAATTCAATTTTTTTGGAAAACATTCAATTA
>JAICOU010000041.1 GCA_025930495.1 Nitrososphaeraceae archaeon | reverse complement strand
TAGTGACAATATCATTCATGCATCTGATTCACAGGAAAGTTTTGATCACGAATCGAGGGTAGCGTTTGAGTGATTTGATTGCAAATTCGTCAACCTATAGTGGTAGTTTTAGGTCACGTAGACTCTGGTAAAACATCTCTCTTAGATAGAATTAGGGGTACAGGTGTTCAAGGCAGAGAAGCTGGTGGCATTACCCAGCATATAGGCGCAAGTTTTCTTCCAACTGAAACAATCAAAGAGACATGTGGTCCATTATACAAAAAATTACAAGAATCAGAAAACCAAGTTCCTGGAATTTTGGTAATTGACACACCAGGACACGAGGTCTTTACAAATCTTAGAGCAAGAGGCGGTTCTGCTGCTGATATTGCCATATTGGTAGTTGATGTTAATCGAGGATTTCAACCGCAAACAAATGAGAGTTTGAAAATTCTGCAGAGCAGAAAAGTTCCATTTGTTGTTGCACTAAACAAGTGTGATCAAATATCTGGATGGAGAAAATCAGAAACTAAATTCATCACACAAGCAATCAAAGAACAAGATGCGTTTATCCAAACTGATCTTGATCAAAAAATCTATGACGTGGTAGGAACTTTGTCTATTTTGGGATATCAGTCCGAAGCATTTTATCGAGTTAAAGACTTTAAATCCGAAATTGCAATTGTACCAATCTCTGCAAGATCTGGAGTTGGAATACCAGAATTGCTTGCAGTACTAGTTGGATTGACACAACAATATCTACAAAAAAGATTAGATCAGAAAGAAAAAGAATCTCACGGAATAGTACTTGAAGTAAACGACGAGGTTGGATTAGGTCATACAGCTAATATCATACTAATTGATGGCAGTATCAAAAAAGGTGATACCATAGTTGTTGCAAAAAGAGATGCAGTTATTGTAACAAAACCAAAAGCAATTCTTTTACCAAAACCACTAGATGAAATGCGTGATCCTCGAGACAAATTCAAACCAGTACAAAGTGTTAATGCAGCTGCAGGACTCAAAATAGCATCACCTGATCTTGAAGGAGTTTTGCCTGGCAGTACTCTTTATGTTGCATCTAATCCAGCTGAAATAACAAAATACACCAAACTAATCGAATCAGAAATGAAATCTGTATTCATTAATACAGAAACAAATGGTGTTGTTTTAAAATGCGATACCATAGGCTCACTTGAGGCAATAGTTGAGATGCTACGACGATCACAAGTGCCAATAGCCAAGGCAGACATTGGACCAGTTAATCGCCGAGATATCATGGAAGCCAAAGCAATCAAAGAAAATGACAGACATCTGGGTGTGATATTATCTTTTAATGTCAAGATACTTCCTGATGCAAAAGACGAATCAGAAGACAGTCACATCAAGATTTTTGAAGACAAAATAATTTACAGTTTGATTGATAATTACAATAATTGGGTAAGCGAAGACACTGCCAATGAAGAAGATGCAGTCTTTGCAGAACTAACGCCAATCTCCAAGTTCACATTCCTCAAAGGCTATGTTTTTAGAAATACCGATCCTGCAGTATTTGGAATTAGAATAGATGTTGGAACTCTGAAACAAAAAGTCCCCTTTATGAATAAAGATGGAAGACGAATCGGTCTAGTCCATCAGCTTCAACTAGATAAAAAAACTGTACCTTCTGCTAAAACAGGACAAGAAGTCGCATGCTCTGTTCAAGGAGTGACAATTGGCAGACATATTTTTGAAGACGAAGTATTCTATACTTTTCCTCCATCACATGAGGCAAAACAAATTCTTGCCAAATTTCTGCACAAGCTAAGTTCTGAAGAACAAGAAACTCTAAATAAAATTATAGAAATCCAACGAAGCAAAGACGCAGCTTACGCTTACTAGTCTGAATATTTTTTGCAGATCATGTGAATTCCCGGTGCACCGACTGCGCCAACCATCTTATCAACTATTTGTCCTGATTTGAACATGATAAACATTGGAATTGATTGTACTGCAAATCTCATTGCAATGTTTTGGTTTTGATCTACGTTAACTCGCGCAAATCTTACTTTTGGATATTTCTTTGAAAGACTATCAAATATTGGGTGCATCATCTTGCATGGACCGCACCAGTCTGCCCAAAAATCAACTAGTGTGGGAGTATCAGCAGTAATTATCTGATTGAAATTTGTATCATTTAGATCAATGATTCCTGGCTGAATCTGAGGGTGGCTTTGCTGTCTGATCATCTCTTCTAGTCTTCTTTGTTTTATTTTCTCAATTTCAGGATCATCAGACAATAATTACAAACAATTTGATTCTATTAAAAAATCTATGTCATATTTTTTAAATATTTTTTTAGATTACACTATCACTATCTGATTTAGTTGATAGCGATTCATATCTTTTTGAATTGCACAGTGGACACTGATCAATGTATTTTGTCAAGCTAACCGAAGTGTAAACAATACCACAATCTCCGCAAATTCTAAGATTTCTGCTTAGTTTTCCCACGTTCTCGTAAATGTATATATGATTAAAAACTTAATGCACTTTCCTTTGTATAAGAAATCGCCCGTAAAAACCGTATTTTTGTTTGAAGTTTATTGGTTTAAAACATATATTATGATTATTGTGCTGGCATTTCATTAATCATAGTACGTGTTAACTTGAGTTCTGTTTTGAGCATTGTCTCTCTATTGTATAATTGGTCTATTGTCTCCAGTTGTTTTCTTAGCAGTGTGTTTAATGTTTTATTTCTTATTTGAGATGTAGCTGCTGTTTTACTTCTAAGACTAACCATCTTTTGCATTAAATAGATTATTGAGCTGTTTTTGTTGATTTTGTAAATTGGTGATTTTCCAACATTACCAGATTGTATAATCATGTCATTGACCAATAATTTATCAATTTCTTTGAATGCAGTAGTACGGCTCATACCAATACCTTCAACTAATTCAGGTACAGTAAACTCGTTTTTTGGAAAAGTCATGAAAAAATCAACCATTTTCATACGTGGTGAATCTCCATAAAGTGCAATTATGCCTGATTCAGCTTCGGTCATATTATGAATAGTACAATCAATATACTTAAAGATTAATCTCAAATAGTATCATTTGAGTACTATTGGTTAAAAGCACAATGACTGATATTGAAATACAAGATACAATCTTGTTTTACTTGTGGCAAGAGGGTGCGTGGGGTGAAGATTATACCAATTATGAAAAGATGAAAAGACGTGTTGGAATGGTAGTAAAAAATAATGGTAAAAATACAGATAAGCAATTAAAGAAATTAGTTAATGACAGATTGGTTTTGAAATTAAAACAAGGCCGTACTTATTCATTGAATCACCTTTACAGACAAACTATTGAGCAGAGATTAATTGCTGCAGAATTTCCTGTCTAGTCAAACTAAAAATAAGAACGAGATTAATCTCTTAGTCGTGTTTTTGCCTTTTTAATACTGAAAAACAACATTGCCGGTGCTACAAAATACATTCCGAGATTAAGTAAAATAACACCGATTCCATATCCAATAATTTCTTGCTCTGAATCAGCTAATGACATTATGTATAATGATGATATCATTGGAGTGATTCCAAGTTTTACCAATTCCTTGAATGCTGGATTGTCTCTTTCCATATCAGCAATTGTTGGTGAGAATGAATAATACAATTGGTTAAATCCAGTCATAAATGAAGCACCAGTTGCAGTACTCATCACTTTACCATCTCTGATCTCTCTGAGAAATTGTATTTGTGGAGCAAGTTCAGATCCAAACGCTGCAGTAGCAATCAGACATCCACCACCTTTATTGTTAGAACTTACATCATCAGTATAATCTCCAAACTCTTGTATTTCATCAAGCGTGTAATTTTCTGATTTCTCATTTAGTTTGTCTTCTAGTTCTTTTTGCTGCTGAGCTATTTCCTGTGGAATTTCTTGTGCAGAAACTGGTTTTGTATCTATTATTCCTGTTTCTGCTTCCTTTTTACTCTCTTCTATCTCTAATTGCGTGTATACTTTACTTTGCTCAACTAGTCTTTCATATCTATCAGAACCATTGTACGTCCAAAGAGGATCCAAGTACAAATTTGCACAAGCTCTTGATTCTATAGAATGATGATGATGTTCAAAAAAATCATCACCCGTCAATTGATATAGCTGATAATTTTCCTCACACCACTCTATCCCATTTTGAGTTAATCCTCCATTTGCAAAAAATGGTGTGGCTGCATATGCAGTACCAAATAATAATAGTAATGAAAGAGTAGCAAGATATTTCAAGTACTTTTTTTATTTTCTAATAACTCATAAACTATTCTACTCTTGAAACTGATAATTTCTGAGAATCCTTTTTTAGTAAATTTAGCTTTAATACATAACACAAACAGGAGGATCTAGTGCATATATTTTGAAAAAGCGCTATGTGAACCTGTTTGTATTTTGAGAAAATTATTTTTTGTCTTCAGAATCTTTCTTTGGTTCTTCAGAAAGTTTACCTTCTTCGTGTTTAGAATATATATTATCTTTTTCTAGTTTGTCTAATTCTGGAATGCTTACAGATGATTCTATTTGCGAATCATTTTGATTCAATGAATTCTGCAAACTCAATTCTTTTTCATTTTTCTTTTTAGACATTTGCTTTACAACCATAATTCCTATGACAATTACAATTATGATGTAATTCATTGGAGGCTTCAATAGCTGAGTGATGTAGCCTATTTGTGGAATTGTATAGGCAACTTTACCGATATACTCTTCTTTGGTAATTGGAAAATCAGTTCCTGGAATTGATGCTGGATTTGCATCTCCCTTTGTTCTGATAGTTTTGGGTTCATCATCAATAATTGCTGCAACTCTATGTACAATTACTCTATCGTGTCCTGTAGGACGATTAAAGACAATGATATCTCCGACTTGAATGTCTTCAAATGGTTCATGTCCTTGAACAATTAATACGTCATATACTTGTAAAACTGGAATCATACTTCCACTGGCTACTACATAAAATGGATTTTGCGTCCCAAATGCAACTTGTAAACCAACCCAAATTACAACTACCCCAATAGCTACAATCATAATATCTTTGAGTATTCCTTTTGACATGATTTTTTTATTCAACTTGATTAATCGCCTATAGTTTGATTGATTAAATTTATCTACACTTATTGTAGCTTGCTACCACATTCTTCACAGAACTTGGAGCCTTCCTTATTTGAAAATCCACAATTTGCGCACTTTCCTGGCTGAGCTGCAGCTACCGGACTACCTAAAAGAATCACTTCTCCTACTTTTCTTATGCTATTCCATGGAATACTGCCTTCGGTTCCATCATTTTTTATAACTAACAACACTATTGATTGATTCGAATCTATTCCAACTTGTTTTGCCTTTCCAATCTTTTTTGCATTTTCATCATATACTGCCAATCCTTCAATTGAGCTAACTGCTGTAGCTGGACCTGGTTGTGTAGTTGTGATTTCTGGTTTTACTTGTACAGGTTCAGGCTGTAAGATTTGTGTAGTTTGACTTGTCTCTAATGGTTTTGCACTTCCAACTTCAACTGTTTCATTTTGTTTTCTAAATTCTCTATATTCTGCTATTACCGCACTGCATGAATTACAAATGTATTGGCCTTTTTCTACAAGAATTAAATTTTCTGCCACTTCTTCATTTGGATTTTCATAATTAATTTTTGGAGGACCTTCAAATTCTTTTTCACATGTATTGCAAAAATGTTTAGTAATTTTCTGACTATCCAATCTGCCCATTGGTGCCAAAAATAGATCTGGACCTCCTAGGTTTCCTTTCATTTGTTGCTGATCATTTACAGTTGCCATTACATAGCCGCCAGATCCTCTTAATTTTTTAAGTCTAAGTTCACTACTCATATCTCCGTTTTATTGAAACGACATTTAAGTATATATCACTAAATCTGTTTTTTTGATTTTTCTTTTCCAACAAAAAATATGGTGCTAATTCTGGTGAACATTTTTAGGTACGTTCAATAAATTACAGTCATTATGGGAATAACAGAAATTTCAGATACAAAATCTTGGGAAATCAATGTAATTCAATCTGATATGCCAGTGTTTGTTGACTTTTGGGCCCAGTGGTGTGGTCCATGTAGAATGGTAGGTCCAGTAGTAGAAGAACTGGCAAATGACTATCAAGGCAAAGTAAAATTTGTCAAAGTCAATGTAGATGAGGCCAATGACTTGGCAGCAAAATACAATGTCTTTAGCATTCCAACCTTGATTATCCTTAACAAAGGCGAAATAGTTAGTCAGCAAGTTGGTGCAGCATCAAAAGAATCATACAAAAATATGATTGATAGAGCATTACAAGCATAAACCATTAGCCCATTTTCTATTTTATTTTCTAAATTCTACGTATTGAGAATTAGTTTTACCTAAGAAATCATGTGTATGGTAAATCAATTAAGGTGTTGTCGCCAAAATGATCCTAAAGTAATTAATATTCCAAAAGTAAAGCATGGGTATGTCATTTGGTGAAGTAGATACACTAAACATGCTATTTGATAAACTGCAAAGTTTGTTTGATGATTCTCAAGGATACTATGAATCGTTTCTTGATACCAATAACATGTACAAAAAAGGTCTACTAAGTGACAAAGAATTCTTTCAAAAACTAGGCGATTATGTTGTAGCTTACTCTGCATTGGAATTTTTAGCAATCAAAGTTATCTTTGAGCTGAAAAAGTCTCGTGGTGCAGGTTCAGGCAATACTCAATCTCCTGGATTAATGCCAGGAATGGGACAACCTGGAATGATGGCTGGAATGGGAATGCCAAGATCTGGCACTGCACAAAATCCTGTTGGTGGTCCTCCAGGTATTGTATCTGCACAACAAGCATTTGGTGATGTTGGAACTTTACCATCACCTGATCCTGCATTAATGCCAAGAAGAACAGTTGCATCTGGTGGATGTACATCATGTGGTGCATCACTAAGACCAAACGCAAAGTTTTGCACAAAATGTGGCACTAAAACATAAAATTTTAAAACTAATCCTGTGTTGTACCACATTCAGGACAGAATTTTGCTGTCTTTGATAAAGTTGCACCACATTCAGAACAAAACTTTCCATCAGAACTAGATTCTGAAAATGCATTTCCATAAACATTTGAACTTTTGACAGCACCAGATGGCTCGTATTTATCATCATCAATTAAAATTGGCGCAAAGTCTTGTTCTACCATAAATGTCAGCATTCTAGGAAGTGTATTGTCTTTGTTTTGAGGATCTGGAACCGTGTCTCCTAACCAAAATGCAAATCTCATCAGGGTCAATTCTGGAGTAGAAAACGCAAGAGTATGCTTTGACATGTATTCTTGTGCAGCTTTTTTTCCATCAAAAACCTTCATGGAAATTTGTAATCTCTGTTTATGTATAATAGTTTCTGGCGAAATTAATGGACCGGGGGGGAATTGAACCCCCGACATCCTCGTTGCGAACGAGGCATTATACCACTAAACCACCGGCCCTTGCATTACTCTCAGAGATGTGTTTTTATTCATTTTCTAATGTAAATCTACGATTCACAACTGTCGCTTTGAAATAATTTAGAATCTAGGATGGATTTCAATATTATTTGTACAAATAACAAAATTGTAAATAATGTAATCATCAACTAATTTTTCAAATACATGGAACCAAAACAGATAACAACAAAGTAGTTTTTATAGTTAATTTTATTTTGTATGATTATTGAGTGCTAGTAATTCAAAACTAATGGGTATCAGCATTGCTGCAATCTCAATAGCTTTAGTGGCAATCTTGGTTGCTTCATACTCTCTTACTAATATTGCAACTTTTGATGAGGATGATGAAGATGATGAAAGATATGTTCCACAAACCAGAGAAATTTGGCTGTTTAGTCAAGTTGATGAACATATTGATGAGGATAAATTTAGTATTCCACCTGATCAATTCTCACTTGATTCTATTGTTGTAAAAAAAGGCGATAACGTAAAAATTCACTTTTATAATCTAGAACCAGTTGAGAGCCAAGAACATCATACTTTTACAATTACTTCCCCTTATGATGTTAATTATGATATCAATGCAGGTGAAGAAGCTTCAATAGATTTTACTGCAACAGAGAGTGGAATTTTTGATTACTTTTGTACATATCATCAGCCTACTATGAGAGGTCAGCTCATAATTTTAGATGATTAATAGAAAAAATAATTCATACAAGATTTTATTGCAAACAATATCTAATACAATTAAAAATAATTTTTTAATATTAAATACGTATGTCTTTAGTTTTTAATTTTGTTTGCAGGATCTTTCTGATAATCAAGTAAATTGTAACCACAGAGATAACAAGAATTATTCCTAGATAAACAATGATCTCACTAAATTCCCCAAGTGGATAATCCCCTCTTGATTCAGGCATAGGTGCAAACTCCTTTGGAATTATTCGGTATATTTTTCCATTAGATAGTGATACAATATACAAAAATCCATCTGGCCCTTCTTCAACATCTGTAATTGCACCAAAGTTAACTCCAAACAAAATTTCTTCATTTGATTCATCAATGTTTAATGTATTGTCTTGAAGATATGGTGAATTAAAAACAAATCCAGTTCTGTCTTCATTTAGTTCAAGACGGTAAATATTTCCATTATTACAATCACCAACAAAGACCTTATTTGTTTGCGCAAATTTTTCTGATGTACTAAATGCAATTCCAGTAGGGCAAACTGGTTTTTCCCATACAAATTCTGGATTACTATACACAAAATCTCCGTATTTTGGCAATGAGTCAATTCGAGTTTGATCATTTGTAATGCCCATTATCTCAACCCAACCACTGTTAAAATTTTCTGGCACCAGATTAATCTCATCATTTGAATCATCTCCATTTTCAGTATCCCATAGATTTCCAGTTATAGAATCTACTGTTAATCCAAAGCTGTTTCTAATTCCCATTGCATAATATTCTCCTGGCGGGTCTATTCTGAGAATTACACTGGTATCGTTTTTCCAACCACTATCATCTTTATTTTGTAATCTGCCATAATTTCCATTATCTCCCATCACTGCATATGTCTGCCCGCCAAAGCTAGTCATTGCACCTCCATTGTGATAATAATTATCACTAGGTAGTGTCTTGAGCAATACTGGATTTACTAATTTTTTACCATCCCAATCATATCGATAAATTCTATTTTCAATTGCCTTTCCTGCATCAGAGTTAGCTGCTGTAAAGTAGACATACACTTTGGAGCCATCAGATGTAATTCCAAGCATTCCTCTTTCTCCATCTTTTGCAACAGACACATCCAAAACAGGCTCTGGCTGCAAAACTCCATCTCTTACCAATCTGATTATTCCATCATATCTTTGCAATACCAAAATGTCATCTCCAAGAAAGGTCATTGTGGTTGGGCTATTTGGAATGCCTTCTGCCATAAACTGTTCAACTATGTAATTTTCATCAAGAACCTGAGGTAATGACTGGTCATTGTATTCTGCAAATGTATATGGAATAATCCCAATAAAAATAACCATGCACACAAAAAGCAAAACTTTCACAAAAAAATTATAATTTTCAAACTAGTTAAGTCTACTGAGAGTTTTTTCAGCATGATTTTCTTACATGATATCCTCAACGCATAATAGACTGCAAGACATGAAAAATTTCTGATGACGTATGACACCGTGATCACAAATTCGCACATAATTTTGCCTCAAGGAATGCTTGACAAAAACATCATAATTGATGAGGGAAAAATTGTTGGTTTTACAAATGATATTCCTGCATGTGATAATAAAATAAATGGAAATGGTCTAATCTCAATACCTGGACCAATAGATACTCATGTTCACTATGGAGTTTATTCTCCAATTGATAAAGCTGCAAAAACTGAATCACATGCAGCAGCTATTGGTGGAATAACAACTATGATGAGAATGTTACGATTGAAAAATTCATTTAAAAATTCTCTGCCAGATCAACTAGACGCCGCATCAAAAAATCATTACATAGATTATACAATTCACGCATCTATTTTTACTCCTAAACAAATCAGCGAAATGCCTTACTGTATTGAAAAAGGAATC
Organism: Nitrososphaeraceae archaeon; assembly: GCA_025930495.1. Taxonomy (GTDB): domain Archaea; phylum Thermoproteota; class Nitrososphaeria; order Nitrososphaerales; family Nitrosopumilaceae; genus Nitrosarchaeum. Next base: position 2 of record JAICOU010000041.1, on the reverse strand, counting down.
AC
>JAICOU010000102.1 GCA_025930495.1 Nitrososphaeraceae archaeon | reverse complement strand
TTTTGTTTTTCATCAGCTCAACAAATGGCGAATTTGAGCCTAAAGATGCAGATTTTCCAATACTTGCCATCAAGACCATTGAAAATTTTGCAAATATCTCACTAAGTAAAATTGCCAAGAATAACTGATATCCTGTAGATAATGAAATTGCTATTATCAATCCTACAATATACAGTACTATTGCAACTATTCCTGCAGAGCCAGTAGAAAGATCTTTCATTGCTGCAAGTTTTTTTTCTTTTGTTCCCTTTACCATCAGACCATCAGCAAAATCTGCCAGACCATCAGTGTGATGTATACCAGTAAGTATTGCAAATGAAGCAACAACTAACAAACTCACAATCAATGGATCTAAAAATAATGAAAGCCCAAATCCTATTGAACCAACGATTAAGCCAATTGCAATTCCTACAATTGGAAAAATATACATGTACTTTGCTATTGTTTCAAGATTTGAATTACTAGTTGGAAGAATAGTCAGAAATGAAAAGACAGAACCAATTTCTTTAAGCATGAATCCACCATCCCAAAGAAGATAAAAGTAAAAGAATTGGGATAACTACAAGTCCACAAAACAATATTGATGTAACTTTCATTATTGAAATAGCTGATTTTACATGATCTTTGGTAAATGAAATGTTTCCATCACCAAGTGAGTAGTGATCAATCTTTTCAAATTTTGCTCCCAATGCCCCTGCAATAGCTGCCATAGGATATCCAGCATTAGGACTTTTAGTTTTTCTTCCATCGCGAATCATTATTTCATAAGATTTTCTCCAATTATTTCCAAGAATCATAGCACTAAGTATCATGATAAATCCTGTTAATCTGGATGGAATGTAATTCAAAATTTTGTCACAATTTGCTCCAAACCACCCAATATTTTTGAAAATATCTGTCTTGTATCCAATCATAGAATCTGCGGTATTGATTACTCGATAAACAAATGCTCCGGGTAAACCAAAAATTGCAAAGTAGAAAAGAGATCCGGTTATACCATCGACGGTATTTTCACTAATACTCTCTAACACGCCTGAAAATACATGGTTTTTGTCAAGATTTGTGGTATCTCGCTTTACAATCATGGATAAATTGTCTCTGGCAGAAGAGATATTGTTTTGCTCTAGAGCAGTTACTACAGCAAGGGCGTGTCTTTCCATTCCTTTTATTGCTATAGTTGTCTTTAGTAATATACCACCTACAATTATTGAAATTATAATGTATATGTAATCTATAGTAATTAATTTAATTCCAATATTTAGAAAGATAAGTAAAGATACAACAATTCCGCTAGAAATCAAAATGATGAAAACACCCCCAAGTTTTTCTAAATTTTCTGATGAATGTTTTGTATATGGAGTTAATTTTGCAATCAGAGAACCTATCCAAGCGGTTGGATGAAACTTGTTTCTAGGATCACCCACTGCAAAATCCAATACAAGTGCAAAAAATACTACTAGTATTGATTCAGCTATCAACTTATCATCCTCTCTATTTGTGTAATATTCAAATTTGAATTTACTAATTTACTAAGCTTATCAATCTCACTTTCTATTTTGTTCAGATTTTTCTTAGTCCAAGTGATATTCTTTGCTTTGCCACTTAGTGAATCTTCTTCAGGTAGATCAAAGTCAATCATTGGTATTGTACCTAATACTGGACGTTTTGTTATTTCTTTAATTTTTTTAAAACCTGGTTTAAGAATAGTGATATCACCACGAAATTTATTGATAACAAAACCTTTGATTAGTTTTTGATGTCTTTTATCTAAAAGCGACATAGTGCCAACAATACTAGCAAATGAACCTCCTCTATCGATATCAGTAATTAGTAATACTGATGAATTAGCTATTTCTGCCATTTTCATATTTGCTATATCAGATTTTTCTAGATTAATTTCAGTTGGTGAGCCAGCTCCTTCTAAAATAATAAGATCATAGTTTTTTTGAAGAGTTTTGAGTGATTTTGTAGCAATATTCAGTCCTTGAGTATGTACAAATTTTTGGTAATATTCAGTGGCATGCATTTTCTTGAATATTTTTCCATTAAGGTATACATTACTATAGTAATTACCAAGTGGTTTTAGAAGAATTGGATTTAGATCAGGAGTGATTTTACATCGGGCAGCTATTGCCTGTATAGCCTGAGCACGGGATATTTCAAAATCTTTTGTTTTGTAGGCGTAATTTGACATATTTTGAGATTTAAACGGTGCTACTGAAAATCCCTTGTCTGAAAAAATTCTACATAGTGCTGCAACTAGTGTTGTTTTGCCAGATCCTGATGATGTGCCTTGAATCATTAATGATTTCATAATCTCTCCAAAGCTTTGATCAATTTTTCATTTTCTTTTCTTGTCTTTACAGCAATACGAATGTAATTATTATTTAAGCCACGAATTGTACTACAATCGCGAATTAGGATTTTCTTTTCAAGTAATTTTTTTTGCAATGTTTTTGATTTTATTTTTGTTTTTATTAAAATAAAATTTGTCGAAGTAGCATTACATTGAAAATTTTTTAGTTTAGAAATATAATTAA
>JAICOU010000071.1 GCA_025930495.1 Nitrososphaeraceae archaeon | reverse complement strand
ATGATTGTTTAAATCAGGTAAAAACATAGATTATTTCATGGGTACTCAAATGAGTGCAGCACGAAGAGGTGTTGCTACTGAGGAAATGAAACAAGTGGCAAAAGATGAAGATGTCACATTAGAATGGTTAATTCCTAAAATCGCAAGTGGCTCAATTATTATCCCTAGCAATAATGTTAGGCCGCAAAAAATTCACAATGTGGGAATTGGTAAAGGCCTTAAAACAAAAGTGAATGTTAACATTGGTACTTCTACACTTAATGTAAACTTGGAAGAAGAGATTGAAAAAGCAAAGGTAGCAGTAAAATATCATGCAGATACAATGATGGATTTAAGCGACGGTGGCGATGTTAGAAAAATACGACAAGCTTTGTTAGAAGTTGCTCCAATAACATTTGGAACTGTACCTATCTATGAAGCATACAATTATGGTGTAGAAATTCATAAAAACCCTTTAAACTTAACTGAGGATGATTTTTTAAATGCATTTGAAAACAATGCAAAAGATGGTGTTGATTATACCACTATTCACTGTGGAATTACAAAAGACATTGCAAAAAGAATCCTGAAAGTAAAAAGATATGGTGGTGTTGTAAGTAAAGGTGGAACAATTACCGCTGCATGGATGTTAAAATATGATAAAGAAAATCCGTATCTGACACACTATGATTATCTTATTGAGATTGCCAAAAAATATGACGTCACATTTAGTTTAGGTGATGCATTACGACCTGGCTCTATCCTTGATTCTCATGATGAACTTCAGGTTCAAGAAATGATCAATGTGGCACAATTGACCAAACGTGCCCATGAACAAGATATCCAAGTAATGGTAGAAGGTCCTGGTCATGTTCCATTAAACGAAGTAGCTGCTAATGTTAGATTAGCTAAATCATTAATCGGTGATGTGCCTTACTACGTTTTAGGCCCTTTGGTAACTGACATTGCGTCTGGGCATGATCATATAGCAAGTGCCATTGGTGCGGCTGTGTCTGCCAGCGAGGGTGTGGATTTACTGTGTTATCTTACTCCTTCTGAGCATCTTGCATTACCAAATGCTGAAGAAGTTAAGGCTGGTTTGATTGCATATAGAATTGCTGCACATGCAGCTGATTTAGTAAAAATTCGTGACAAGGCCATAAAATGGGATATGGAAATGACTGAAGCTCGACGTACATTAGATTGGGAAAAACAAATAGCTCTATCTATTGATCCTGAGGAAGCAGCTAGAATTCATAGTCGAACTGGCCAACGTCCTGGAAATAATGTTCCATGTACAATGTGTGGTGGTGCATGTGTCTATGTGATGTTGCCCCAACAACGAAAATATGAAAAAGAAGAAAAATTACAACAAATTTTGTAATACTTTTTCAAGACTGGGAACTGTGTCATAGTTTTTTAATTCATCTATGGTAATCCATATGTATTCTGAATTTTCCCAATTTAATTTGATATCTGGATTTTTTGCTTCAAACAAAAATGGAAATATCTCCCACTCGTGATTTTCATACTGTGGTGAATTTACTCTTAATTTTGCTGCATTTTTTATTAATCTAATTTTGTCTTCAGAAATTCCTGTCTCCTCATAAATTTCAATTTTTGCTCTTGTTAATGGAGTTTCATTTTTTTCTATAATGCCACTAATTCCTGCCCAAAGGCCTTTCATAGTTTTTACTTTGTTGCTTCTTCTCAGAATTAGTAATTTCTGTTCATCCTGAATAAAGGATGTCACAATCTTGGTTGCTCGCATTTCTTTTATTTTTCAATTGCGTTTACCATTTTTGTCAATTTTTTATATGAATCCTCTAAATTTGTATTTGCAGAGAGTTTTTCTTGGCACGTCTTGATGTAGTTTATCACTTCTTCTGTTTTGGATTCTTGTACTGCTGTAAGCAACCTTCCAATGTCTTTCCAAAGTTCTTCTGCAACTCTTCTAATTTCTGGATTTGCAATAATTGTTTCAATTAATTCTGGTGATTCTGTCATGATACTTTCAGCTAGTATTTTTTGAACTCTAAAAGTTGTTCCAGACATTTTTTCTGTTAATAACATTTTTTCGTCTTTTGAAATTATGTTTGCAAAAACAAGATTCATTAAATGTGTTAACCCCAAGATCACTGCAATTTTTTTATCATGTTCAATTGCATCAATTGTTACAAAATTTGCTCCATCAAAAAGCTCTTTTGCAATCGCTAGTTCTTTTTTTGCATCTTTTACTGGAACTGAAATTATATTTTGTCCTTTGATTGACTTTGCTCCGGGTCCAAACATAGGGTGAATGCATATTGGATTAATTTTTGTTGGCATTTTTGATAATGATGTTACTACTTTGGATTTTTCCGATGATATTTCGATTAGATATGTTCCTCGCTTCATTTCTTTTGCAATCAATCTGATTATCTCTGGAGTTCTTCTTGTAGGTGTGCACAATACCACATAATCTGCCTTTAAAATCCCCCCTACTAATGAATCAGCTTGAATGATCCCTTTTCCTTGAGTTTTATTTTCAGTATCATACCCTGTTACCTCAAAATCATTTGCTAAGAAATATTTTGCAAACCATTGCCCCATCTGTCCTCCTATTCCAATTATTGTGATTTTCTTTTTCATTGTTTATCTCTCATCATATTACCAAGTATATTCATTCCCTCCATTAGTGTTTTTTCGTTTTGACATGCAGATATTCTAATGAAATTCTTGTACTCTCCAAAGCCTTCTCCTGGTGCCACTGCTAATCCTTTCTCTAAAAGATTGTTTGCAAATTGTACTCCATTAAACTCCTCTTGATTAACGCGAGCAAAAAGATACATTGCACCATCAGGTGCCACAAAGTCCAAATTCATCTCTTTTGCCTTTTCAGTCAGTGCTTTTAGTCTGGTTTGTACTGTATTAGTATTGTTTGATATGTCTGCTTCTAGTGCTTTCATGGCAACATATTGAATGGGCTCAGAGACATTTGTGAGGCAAAGTGCTTCTAATTTTGATAATATGTCGATAATTTTGGGGCTTGCAATGGCATATCCAATTCTAAATCCCGTCATTGCATGAGATTTTGAAAATGATTGGGTGACAATACTCTTATCATAATTATAGCAAAGTATGCTTTTCCATTTCTTAAATGCATAATGTGCGTAAACTTCATCGCTAAGAATGTACAGATTGTTTTTTATTGCTATATTTACAATTTCATCTTGTAATTTTTCTGGTAGAATTTTTCCTGTTGGGTTATTTGGATAGTTCAATACAATCATTTTTGTATTTGTATTGATCACTTTTTCAATTTGTTCAATTGTAGGTTCCCATCTTTCTTCTAATGTGGTAGTGATAGTTCTGACTTTAATTCCCGCACTTAAAGCGCAATCCTTGTATGCAGGCCATGCTGGTTCTATTACAACTAACTCATCGCCAGGATTTAACAATGTAGTGATTGCAGTAAAAATTGAAAATCGTGCACCCGGACTGACTATTGTATTATCTTGTGAAACATTTGCGCCAAACTTTTTAGATGCATATTTTGCAAGTGCATCTCTAAATGATGTCATGCCTTTTGCTTGACCATATTTTAAAAATCCTTTGTCAAAAACTTCTTCAAGTGCTTTTCTTACAATTTGTGGTGGTAAAAAATCAGGCTCTCCAACTTCCATGTGGATAATTTTCTTGCCTTCTTGTTCCATTGTTTTTGCTTTAAGAAAAATTGATAGATGTGTTTGTTTGCTCTCTGACTGTACTTTAATCGATTCATTAAGTAAAAAATTTAAAAATTTGGTTGCAATTGATTCATTAAAATTTAACTCATTACACAATGTAATCACTTTTGTACGTAGATTATCTTCTCGAGTTTCATCTGTTATTCCTTTTCCTGTATTTTTTTTGATTTCTCCAATTTCTTTAGAGATATCCATTCTAGTTTTAAGCATCTTGATCATTTCAATAGTGATCTCATCTATTCTATTACGAAGTTGGTTGATGTCTGACATGTCTCTATAATACAGGCTTAATTGCTCCAGATAAAAGAGCGTGGTCTGCCAAAGTTAGAGATATCAATGAATCTACTACTGGTGGTGCTCTTGGAACTACACATGGATCGTGTCTGCCTTTTACCTGTAACATTGTAATTTTTTTGGTCTTAATGTCCACTGTACTTTGTTTTTGTGCTATGGATGATGCAGGTTTGAATGCAATTCTTATTGTTATTGGCATACCATTTGATAGTCCACCTAAAATTCCTCCAGAGTTGTTAGTTTTTGTAACTATCTTTCCTTTTTTTATGGTGTATAGATCATTATTTTCTGAACCGTACAGTTTAGATCCTTCAAATCCAGAACCAAATTCTATTCCTTTTACCGATGGAATTGAAAATATTGCTTTACTCAAATCAGATTCCAATGATCCAAAAATTGGCTCACCTATCCCAACTGGCATGTTTGTAGTGATTGACTCTATTATTCCTCCTAACGAATCTCCTTTTTTTCTTGCATCTAGTATTGCACTCTTCATTTTTTTTGCTGTATTTTTTTCAGGACATCTTACTTCATTTTTATAAATTGAATTGATCATTTTCTCATCGAATTTATTCTCCATTTTTATTTTTCCAATCTGTGCTGTAAATGAATTTGTTTCAACATTTAATGCAACTTTTAATAATTTTCTTGCAATTGCCCCACCCATCACATGAGTAGCAGTTAATCTTCCGGAGAATCTACCCCCTCCTCTATAATCATTAAAGTGATTGTATTTTATCATGGCAGGATAATCTGAATGGCCTGGTCTGAGTTTTGTTTTCAAGTTTTCATAATCTGTTGATTTTTGATCACTGTTCCAAACTATCATTGTAATTGGTGCTCCAGTGGTATACCCTCTAAACACTCCTGAGATAATTTCTACAATATCCCCTTCTTTTCGTTGTGTCGAAATCACTGATTGACCTGGTTTTCTAAGGTCTAGCATTTTTTGAATTTCTTTTTCATCAATTTCTAATCCCGCTGGGCAACCATCTAAAACAGCCCCTATGGATTTACCATGACTTTCACCAAAACTAGTTAGCACAAGACGCTGGCCAATTGAACTTCCCGGCAACATATTATGAGAGTAAATTGATGCTTATAACTGAAACTTTGGGCTAGGTTGGAT
>JAICOU010000009.1 GCA_025930495.1 Nitrososphaeraceae archaeon | reverse complement strand
GGGTTCAAATCCCGTCCAGTCCACTTACGTTATACTCGGATCAATTCTGAATTTCAGATATCTGGATGGATTTAAATAGGATAAGTTTCGGTTTTAATCTATGACAAGCGCAGCTGATGCATGGCCGGTATGGATTCCACTTATTGTTGGATTGGCACCAGGTTTAGTTTACTGGATGGCAATAACAGCAATGAAGAAAAGACGATAAAATTTACATTTTTTTAACTTCTTTTTATTATTGATGATCTAGTGCTAACTGGGTTAAACGTTGTTACCTTTCTTGTTCACTATATCATATGTTGCACAAAATTAGTCTCTAATTAATAAAATTTGTATGAAGAAAATTATTCTTAGTATATTTTTAATTTTGATTCTATTTCCAATATCCTCTGGATTTTCTCAAGAATATTCTGATAACAAACCTACTTTGTCTGCAGTTCTTACAAGCGATTCTCCATTTGTTTACAAAGATGATGAAGGATATGCTGTGGTTGTAGGTGCAGTTGAAAATACCAGTACTCTTACTTCAATTACAGATGTACGTATACATGTAAATTTTTATGATGATGTTAGTGATGAACCTCTAGAAATTATTGAAGGTGGAACTATCTTGGAAGTTATTCCTCCTCTCGGAAAATCCCCTTATATGATCAGAACAAATTCTCAAAATCCTGACATAACCCAAGTGTCTGTTTCTCTTGAGGGATTCAATTCTTCTTCTTCAAAATCAAAGCAATTATCCATAGAATTAGGTGATATTGTCTTAGATGACACTCTTCGCTTTTCAGGAGTCTTAAAAAATGGCGCTGCTCCAATAAATAATACTAATGTCTATCTTGCTTTCTATGATAATTTTGATCCTCCTAGAATAGTAGGAGTATCTACCATACCGATTGGCGCTGTTATGTTAAATGAAATAATAAATTTTAGTTTCAATGAAAAAATTCAAACAAGTTACGTGGGATTTCCTGTAGGATTTCTTTTATTTTCTGAGTCAGATGTATTTTATTCTGATACTGTTGATGTAAAACTTCCTGAATCAGAAATAACAACAAGACTAGTTACAATCTCTGATGTATCTGTACTTGATTCTCAAGGAAAATCACTTTCAGAAATTAATGTAGGTTCAACAGTAAAAATCCAGAGCAAAGCTTGGATTCAATTTTCAGCAGATCAAAAATCCAATGAAACTCCATATAGTTACTATGTTCAAATTAAGCAATCTGGTAAAACCCCATTTGTAGAATTTATAGGAAAATATGATGGACGTTATATCGGGGCTGGTAGTCAATCTCAATCAATAGACTGGATTCCTGAAAACACTGGCTTGTTTTTTATTGAAACATTTGTTTGGGATAGAAACAATATCCCAATAGCTAATCAAGGACCTGTAGTGCTAGTAGTTGTAAAATAGTAGATTTATCTTCATATCTTTCTATCTTATAGTATGTCCGAATTCGTTCTTGTTGCAATGGGAGGAACTTTTGATATCATTCACAAGGGTCATCTTACATTACTTTCAAAAGCATTTTCACTTTCATCAAAAGTGATCATTGGACTAACAAGTGATGAATTAGCAGAAAAAAGAGGGAAAAAAACTCTGAATAACTATAACAAAAGATTTGCAACATTAATGAATACGATTAAAACAAATTTCCCAAATAATGCATTTCAAATTAGTAAACTGGACAACGATTTTGGTCCTGCTGTTTTAGAAGAAAATGTACAGGCTCTGATTGTAAGTGATGAAACTGGTAATAAAGGCGAAATTTTAAATCAACTCCGTGCAGAAAAAAATCTATCTCCAGTTAAAATAGTAATAGTTCCAATGACTCTGGCACAAGATGGCAATAGAATTTCTACTACTAGAATAAAAAATTCAGAAATAGACATAGAAGGTAACTTATCATCAATTGACTAGAAGATTGTCTATGTTTGAGTAATCGTAATAAAACAATATTTTTGGATTGAGCCTTATGGCAATCATAAACAATATGATGAAAAAACTTGATACTGATGTTTCAAACCTAAAAGAGGGTTTACATCCTGAAAACCTCTCTTACTGGTATGATAAAATTATCAAAGAAACAATTGACATGGCTCCACCATGGCTGCAAGACAAGATCAAAGTTAAACAAGATCCTATTCTTACTATGAAATTCAATCTTGATATCTCAAAACGAGCTGTTCGTTACTTTATGATGGTAGTTGATAATAATTTAGACGACATGCCATATTCTACAAGACTCTATTTTCTTAAAGTTCAGGAAATAATGGGAACTGAAATGGATAAATCCCTAGTTTAATTTACAAATTTTTAATTTAGGCACAAATTCAAGCTCTAACTATCTATAATCAATAGTGTTGAATCTGTATAAGAAAAATGGATCTATACAAAGCAAAATACTCTGACAAAAAATTTGATAGGTATTCAAAATCTAAACAAACTTCAAGTAGAAATTTTAGAGATGATGAACGTTTACGATCTTACAGAAATTCCAGAGATGAAAGAAAACCAGAAATGCATACTGTGACATGTGACGATTGTGGAGATGAATGTCAAATACCATTTGAACCAAAATTTAACAGATCTGTCTATTGCAGTGAATGTTTTCAAAAACATAAACCACAAGAATCTGGAGATAGATATTCCAGAGATGAAAGACCTTCAAGATCTCGCCAAGATGATTTTAGAACAAGTAAATCTAAAAGTGAAAAATTCCTAAAAAAGACAGAGAGTTTCTATTCTAATGGTTCTGAAAAGTTCTATTCTTCTCTAAAAGAAAAATTATTTGAAATTCTAGGAGGCAAAACATGTTCTAGCTGTGGATTTAAAGACGAAAGAGCTTTAGGCTTTAATCATATTAATGATGAAGACGCATTTGACAGTATACGCAGAGGAGGGTTTGCATCTTCATGGGGTAAGTATATCTCTGAACCAGAATTGGCCAAGAAAGATTTGAGAGTTCTTTGTTTAAACTGTAATGAGATTAGACAACCCCAAGCCAAAACTGAACCCAAAAAAGCAAAAACTCTGAATAAAAAAAGCAGATACTTTCCTAGATGATCTATTCAAAATCATTTTTGAGAATTTATTAACACTTTAATTATAATAATTCCGTTTTAAAACTATGGATAATGACTCTAAAGCATTAGGGATCAGTCTTATTGTAATGGTTGGAATTGTTGCAATTTATACAATATTTTCAGCCTAATTTCATCCCTTTACAATTTCTACATCTTGTCCAAAAATCGTAGTGGACACTATTTTGTGTTCTTTATCTATTACTGATTGAATAAAATCTGCAAACACTTCTACATGTATTTCATCCTTTAGAAGAATACTGTGAGCTGATTTGTCTTTTAATGCAACAACTAACTCATTACCAACTATGTTTAAAATTGCTGTAATGAAAGTCTCGTTTGCATCTTTGATAAAAAGCAAACTAGATAGCTTTTGAGCCTCATATTTATCATCACAACTAACTTTGATTTTCATTTATTCTCAAAAAGAAATTGATCTATGTGATCTTTTGCTTTTTCTCTTTTTACCTGATGAACTGCAAGAAATTCATTTATTTTTTCAATCAAAATTGCTTTTAATTCACCAGTCAACATCTTTCCTGATTTATAATCATCATGAATTGATTTTAATTTATTATCATCCGGTTCAAAAAATATTCTAAGATATTGATAAGATACATCAATATCTGGATTTCCACCAAGTTTTCTATGTTGTTCAATATCTGATTGACCACCAGAAAATGCATGTTTGTTAATCTTCTTCTTGACTGTATTTGGAGAATCAGTTGTGTAAATAGTTCCATTCTCATCTGAAGCTGACATTTTCCCTCCAGGTCCTGATAATCTTGGAATCATAATATTGTGAATTAAAGCTGGTTTTGGTTTTCCAATTTTTGGAGCAACATCTCTAGTTAATCTAAAATGAGGATCTTGATCAACTCCTAAAGGAATCAAAACCGGTTTATCTTCAATAAAGCAAGGTGCAGACTGTAATGATGTATAAAATATCATACCAATATTAGTTTCATTTGTAAATCCAAACACTGCTTTTGTATTTGAAAAATTAATTTTTTTTGCTACTTGTGCAGCAATGGGATATAGAGTTTGAATATTTTTTGTATTGATAATTATCTTTGTATTGTTTGGTTTAAACCCTAATGCAATAAAATCAAGTGCATTTTCATATGCAAATTTACTTGTATCTTCTAAAGTAAGATCCTGTTTCGAATAAAATTTTTCATCGTCTGTAAGTTGAAAGTACATATTCACACCAAATTTGTCTTGAAGCCATTTTGAAAATACCCATGGAACTAAATGGCCAATATGTGTATGACCTGATGGTCCTCTACCCGTATATAGAAAAAATTTTTTACCTTTTTCATAATCATCTAAAATTCTATTCATTTCTCTGTGAGAAAAGAAAACCCCTCTTCTTAACATAAAATGGTCTTCACCTGTGATTTTTTTGATTCTCTTTAGGATTTCTGATGAGATTTTTTCGGTTCCAAATTTTTTGATTAGTTTATCATAATCTATATCCCCTTCAACATGCCAAGGAGTCACAATAAAGTCGTCAGCTGACATTCATTTTGACTTAGGTTAAGGTTTAAAAAGTCTTTTTCAGTCTTTCTGCTGATGTCACAAGTCTTTCATGAAATTGAAAAAAAAATCATCACCTCATTAAAAAACAATCCAAAGCAAACTCCTGAAAATCTTGAAAAATCTACTAATCTATCCCCTGATCAAATTCGAAGAGGAATAGAGTGGCTTAAACTAAAAGAATTAGCTATTGTAAATGAATCTCAAACCATTAACATATCTCTTGGAAAAAATGGATTGGAATCGTTTCACAAAGGATTACCTGAAAGAAGATTGCTTGATTTACTAAAAAATGAATCAAAAAAATTACAAGATTTACAAACAGAACTTGGTTCTGTTTTTGGTCCTGCTATGGGCTTGGCAAGAAAAAATAACTGGGTAGATACATCCGAAGATAAAATTTTTCTAAAAAACTATCCTTCTGAACTTCCAGGAGAAAAAACTCTAAAACAAATTGGAGAAAATAAAATATCTAAAAATGAGATTGATATCGATGATTTACCTAGTATTTTGAAAAGACCTGATTTTATAGTTGAGGACATAATTAAGACAAAAGAAGTATCATTAACAGAAAATGCCAAATCAATTGAAATAACTAGTTCATCAAGCGCAATAGATGTTGAATCCAAAGTACCCGTTGTATTTGTTGCCAGAACTCATCCTCTTAAAGATACAATTGATGAAATACGTGAAATTTTTGTTACATTAGGTTTTACAGAAATTATTGGCAGTATGGCTCAACCTAGCTTTTGGAATTTTGATGCACTGTTTACTCCACAAGATCATCCTGCAAGAGAATTACAAGACACATTTTATCTTGATGGATTATCTGCCAAAAAAATTGGAACTTCGGAACAAATTAGAAAAATTTCTGAATCTCACAAAAAAAATTGGCGATATTATTGGGACATTAACGAAGCAAGAAAAATGGTTCTTCGAACACATACAACATGTGTGACCATCAAACATCTTGCAGAAAATAAACCTGATGAAGCTAGAGTATTCTCGCTTGGACGTGTATTTAGAAATGAAAAAGTAAGTTACAAACATCTTGTGGAATTTAATCAGATTGAAGGTGTTGTAATTGGAAAAAATGCAACTCTGCGTGATTTAATGGGAATACAACGAGAATTTTATAGGAGAATTGGCATCACAAAAATAAAATTTTGGCCAACATTTTTTCCTTATACAGAACCGTCTCTGCAAACAATGGTGTATAATGATAGATTAGAAAAGTGGGTAGAGCTATTTGGTATGGGAATTTTTAGACCTGAAGTAACAAAACCACTTGGAATAACTAAACCTGTTCTAGCTTGGGGTGGAGGTATTGAAAGAATTGCAATGCTAAAATATGGATTGGATGATGTTAGAGAATTTTACAACAATAATTTGAGCTGGTTGAGGAGCGCAACAAAATGCCAGTAGTTGAATTATCTTATTCTAGACTTCAAAAATTACTTGGAAAAGTTTCAAAAAAACAAATTTCTGATTCCCTTCCTTTTCTTGGGTTGGATATTGAATCTGAAGACAAAGATCTAGTTAGAGTGGAGTATAGCCCCAATAGACCTGATTACTCTACTGATTTAGGAATTGCACTTGGCTTACAGGGTTTGTTTGGAATTAAAACTGGAGCCATAAAATTAAACATCAAAAAATCAAATGATTATGTAATTCATGTAGAACAATCTGTAAGTAAAATCAGATCATTTGTAACTGGAATTATTGCAAAAAATGGTAGAATTGATGATACTATGATCAAACAACTGATGGCAATGCAAGAAGACCTTCATTTTGGAATTGGAAGAAAGAGAAAAAAATCTTCTATTGGAATTCATGATTTAGATAAAGTCTCTTTTCCACTGAGATATACTACTACTAAAAGAGATCACAGATTTGTACCATTAAACTCTGATAAGGAACTCACAATATCTGAGATTCTTGATAATACTGATGTAGGCCAAGATTATGGAGCAATTCTTGGAAATTCTCCTCTAGTTCCGCTTATTTTAGATTCAAAAAAACAAACCATATCTTTTCCACCAATAATTAATGCAGCAATAACCACTGTTACAACAAAAACAAGAAACCTCTTTGTTGAAGTTACTGGGATTAACAAAGATGATGCAGAAGACATGCTTTCTGTTGTTGCAACCATACTTCAGACTGCTGGGTTTACTCTAGTGTCCACAAAAATTTCTGGTTCTAAAAATACTTCACCAAAATTAGAACCAAAGAAAATATTGATTAATTCAGTTCTAATCAATCAAATGCTTGGATTGAATCTTACTAATTCTCAAATTATTTCTTCTCTTAAAAAGTCAAGATTGGATGCTACTTTAAAAGGAAAAAATATTGTTTGCAGTATTCCTTCATATCGTTTTGATATCTTTGGTCCAATGGATTTAGTTGAAGAAGTTACTCTAGGTTATGGAATACAAAATTTAGAGCCTATTTTATCTCCATCTCAAACTTTGGGGCAAACAAATCCAATATCAATAAAACTAAAATCACTTAGTCTGATAATGATTGGACTTGGATATACTGAAGCACTCAATTCAAGCTTGACAAGTAAAAGAGTTCTTTATGAGATGACAAACAGAGAACCAATTAACATGATCTCAGTATTGGACTCTAAAAGTCAAGAACATACAATTTTGCGCGATTCTATTCTTCCAGGATTATTGGAAAATCTCTCCAGAAATATTCATACATCTTATCCTCAGAAATTATTTGAGACGGGAACTATTTTTTCTCAAGGGAATCCAATTAATGAAATAACTAGTTTTGCAGGAATCAGCGCACATCAGGATTCAACTTTTACTGAAATTAAATCTATTTTACAATCTGCGTTAAAAACTGGATTTGATCTAGACATTGAAACAAAAACCTTTTCACATCCAATTTTTGAGGAAGGAAGAACAGCTTCGATTTCAGTTCATGGTAAGACAATTGGAATTATAGGAGAGATTAATTCAAAAACAATTGAAAACTACAAGATACGTGTTCCTGTAGTGGGATTTGAGATTTCTCTTTCCGGATTAATATTGGACTGAGTTTTTTGATAATTTTGTATTGAGTATCTTTGACTGTATTTTTTCTATATTTGCTAGTTCTCTTTTTTAATTATGTCCCAGGCGTTCCCTTTAGAATTTGTGCTTAATGACTTTGATTCTTTGAGATGTTATAGATCAATAGTTTTTAGCATAGCTAAATCTATACTTAAACGCCCAAGAGCAGGCACACAGACGGATTAGGATGACGCTGATCGTATTGATACCAATGATTTCTAATTCACCCAGGTGTGCTACAAGATGGGCAACCCCGGTTAGAAAACCCAAGGAGGTTTAGGCTAAAATTACCAATGATCTTGCGCGAGTCAGAACCGGGGAACATTTACAAATTTTCAAAAACATAAAACATCCCACAATGATATGATCTATGAAAATGGTAAACTATTGGTTAGCCAAACAAGAACCAGGTGGACCTAGAGGATACAATTTTGAAACTCTAAAAAAAGATAAAAAAACAATTTGGGATGGAGTTCATAACAATCTAGCCCTAAAACATATGCGAGAAATGAAAGATGGTGATCTTGTTTTATTTTATCACACTGGTGATGAGAGACAAGTAGTTGGTATTATGGAAATAGTTTCAGAACCATATCCTAATCCAAAAGAAGACAATAAACGATTCATTGCAGTTGATGTCAAATATAAAAAATCATTAAAACGACCAGTAACTTTAGATGAGATAAAAAAACAGAAAATATTTCAAAATTGGGAACTTATTCGTATTTCTAGATTATCTGTAATGCCTGTCCCAAAGCATATCTGGGATGCTATTATTGATATTTCTCAAAACTAAATTCGGCATAATCGGTTTATTGATATAGTCGACTCATTTAATGAATATATGGCAACAGCTTATGTTTTAATAAACTGTGAACTAGGTTCTGAAGAAGCTATCATACAGCAACTCAAGGGTCTAGATGGTGTGAAGGAAGTCCATGGTACTTTCGGAGCATATGATATCTTGGCCAAGATTGAGTCTGATACTGTTGAAAAACTTAGAGAAACAATTACTTGGAAAATCAGAAAAATTGAGAAGATTCGATCTACACTAACCCTCATGGGTATAGAAGGCCAATCATAAACACTCTTTTTTCTTATCATGATTTTACATTTTATTTTTGTTGTAAAAGAAGAGGATCGTGAAAAACGTAAGCTAGAATTTGACTATGTAAAACAAATGGCAAATTTTTACAAAGTTTGGATAAAAGAAAAATTTGGCAGAGATTTTGAAATTCAATGTGATGAATTAATTACAAAACCAAGAAGTTTATTTCAAAAATTAGATACACATACACTCCTTAAAGATCATCAACAGAGAGGAACTCAAATTTACCATTTCTATCTTTGTCATTTTAAACCGCTTTGGACTGACTGTACATGTGAAGGATACCATGCTGAAAACTTTGGTATGGTTTGGTGGCAACCTCCACAAGATCCTTCTGACACATTGTTTCTTGCAGAAAAAAACTGTACTACTGTTTCTCATGTATTGGCACATGAGCTTTTACGAGCATCCGGACACAAAAAATTCATTGAAGATGTTCATGAGATTTGGACCAAACATTTCTACGATCAATTACATTTTGAGCAATATGGAGCAAACTTTGAAAAAACAGAAGGAAAACCAATGTTTCTTACAATCAACACATCTAATTTAAAAACGAAATAAATTTTCTGTAGATTGAATTTAACACTTTGTTACTGAATAAATATTATTTTCAAAATTTGCAGTCTTGAAATCAAGCTTATTTTCAGTATCATGTGTTCTGGATTTGCTCAAGTTTTCAAGCTCAACTAAAGCATCGCCTCTAAATCCCACTGAAGAACCATAAATTGCATCATTTAACATAGTTCCATGATCTCCTTTCTTAATGTCATCAACCATTTCATAGAATCGTATGGTTTCTTTTTTGTTTACAGGGTTTCCAGTTGCTTTGTTATGCGCAACTGCAATATACATTCCATTGTTTTTAACAGCAACAGGAATTTTATGATTTGTTCCACTGGCTCCTGGGATTGTTTCATTTACTAAAACTTCACATTTATGGTACATGCTAGAAACATATGCATAGAATCTATACTGTGCATATTTCCCTGCACTATCTTCTTCACATCCGACAAATACTTTATGTAAAAGTTCCAAGGCCTCATCATTCATACTCTGTAATCTATCATCTATTCGTCCTCTTTCTAGAAGTTCTGATTTACATTCTTTTGAAATTAATACTAAAATAAAATCTGGTAAATTATAATTTTTTAGTGCAGCAACATATGCACCTGCTTGTGACATTCCAAATTTTGGAAAACCCTTATTGACCATCTAAACACCTCAATTTAGAATACTTGTAACTCCCCAACAATCAATTATAAAGATGCTTTTAGTTTATAATTGTTCAGAAATTAACACGCCTATCATAATGTTTATTGGAATTTTTGAATTGCAAATATTAAATTCCCGGTTAAATTCACCAAATGATGTGGAAATAGGTACTACACCAGAATTAGTAACCCATGTTTACAAAAAATTACAAGAAAATATTCAAAAATACAGAAAAGTAATTGGAAGACCATTAACACTTACTGAAAAAATACTTGCAGGACATTTTGATCAAGTCGGTGACAAAAATCTTGATGGAGGTAAAAACTATGTCTTTCTTATTCCTGATAGAGTAGCATTACAGGACGTAACTGGACAAATGGTGATGTTACAATTTATGCAAGCGGAACTTAAACAAACAGCTTTACCGACAACTGTTCACTGTGATCATTTGATACGAGCACAAGTAGAAGGTGATACTGACATGAAAGTTGCACTTGATGAGAATAGTGAGGTTTTCAAGTTTTTGCAATCTGCTGCTAGTAAATATGGATGTGGTTTTTGGAAACCTGGTGCAGGAATTATTCATCAGGTTGTTCTTGAAAATTATGCATTTCCTGGCGGATTGATGATTGGCACTGATTCTCATACTCCTAATGCAGGTGGTTTGGGAATGATTGCAATTGGAGTAGGTGGATTAGATGCAGCAGAAACAATGGCTGGGATACCTTGGGAATTACTTTATCCTAAAAGGATTGGTGTAAAATTAACCGGAGAACTAAACGGATGGACTGCACCAAAAGATATCATACTCAAAGTAGCTGAAGAATTGACAGTTTCAGGAGGAACAAATTCTGTTATTGAATATTTTGGATCTGGAACAAATACTATTAGTTGTACTGGGAAATCTACTATCACTAACATGGGTGCAGAAGTAGGCGCAACATGTTCTATATTTCCATATGATAAAAGAATGGAAACTTATCTAAAATCTACAAACAGAGAAAAAATTGCTGAACTTGCAAATCATAACAAAGAATTGCTTGTGGCAGATCCTGAAGTAGAATCTAACCCAGAAAAATTCTTTGATAAAATTATTGAAATTAATCTTTCAACATTAGAACCTCATATTGTTGGTCCTCATACACCTGATCTTGCACGACCCATATCTGATTTAGCTGATGATGTAAAATCTAATCAATACATTGATTCAATCTCTGTTGCACTGATTGGAAGTTGTACAAATTCATCTTATGAAGATATGTCAAGAGCAGCAAGTTTAGCTGAACAAGCAAAATTAAAAGGTATCAAATCAAAAATTCCTTTACTGATCACACCTGGTTCAGAACAGATCAGAAGTACTATTGAAAGAGATGGACAAATGCATTCATTAAAAGAGATTGGAGCTACGGTATTGGCAAATGCATGTGGTCCATGTATTGGTCAGTGGAAAAGACCTGAATTAGAAAATGATGAAAAAAATACAATTGTAACTAGTTTTAATCGAAATTTTCCAGGTCGTAATGATGGTCACAGAAACACTCTAAATTTTATTGGTAGTCCTGAGATGATCATCGCACTTGCTTTGGGAGGTAGACTTTCATTTAATCCTCTAAAGGATGAGTTGACTGCATCAGATGGAACAAAATTCAAACTTGAACCACCAAAACCTGCACCCGAAGTCCCAAAAAATGGATTTATGATACCTAAAGGAATTTTTGTTTCTCCACCTGAAAATTCAAGCAATATTGAAGTGATAATTGATCCTAATAGTAAAAGACTACAACGTTTAGAACCGTTTTCTATGTGGGATGGAAAAGATTTTGAAGATATCCCCATAATGGTTAAAGCAAAAGGAAAATGTACTACAGATCATATCTCTCCTGCTGGTGCTTGGTTATCTCTTCGAGGCCATATTGATAATCTCAGTGATAATATGCTCTTGGGTGCTGTTAATTCATTTAATGATGAAATTGGTCAAGGAAAGAATCTCTTAAACGGTCAACTTGAATCTTTTTCAAAAATTGCAAGACAGTATAAAGAAAAAGGAATGAGATGGGTAATCATAGGTGATAATAATTATGGTGAGGGAAGCAGTAGAGAACATGCTGCAATGACTCCTAGATATTTGGGATGTGCAGCTGTTATTACAAAAAGTCTTGCCAGAATACATGAAACAAACTTGAAAAAACAAGGAATCCTCGCATTGACTTTTAGTAATTCTGATGATTACAATAAGCTCCAAGAAGATGATAAAATTAGTCTTATTGGTTTGAATAATCTAGAACCGCAAAAACCAGTCATATGTATCATTAAACATAAAGATGGAACAAAGGATGAAATTTCTCTTAACCATTCTTATAATAAATCTCAAATAGAATGGTTCAAAGCTGGTTCTGCACTAAATGTTTTGAGAAATAAATAATATTCTAACGTGGGGCCGACCGGAATCGAACCGGCGACCTACGGGTCACTACAGCTCCAAACTTACATCATCCATGAGTCAGTTTAGCTTAGTTTACCTTTGGAGCCCTTAGCGGTGATCTAACGTATGCACTGTCGCCCTACCAGGCTAGGCTACGACCCCACGAACAAGAATGAATCGGACTAGAATTTTAAGTTATTTTAACCAAGATTTATTTGCAATTAACCTTGATCTACAACCGTTAAGGTAAATCATGGTAAAACCAATTATTTTAGTAATAGCTGCAATTCCTGCTATCGTTGCAATTTTAATTGCCATTCCGTTAATTACAAAATCAGATATTCCGTACTCTGCAGCTAATCCAATCGATGTAGTTGAAATTGAGTACACAAAACATCAATTGAAAAAAATATCTTTTGGTGTAACAGAAAGAATTGGAGCGCAAAAAACTGAAATTCTATTAATACAAAATAACGGAGAAATAAAATATACTGTGACTGAAGACGGTTATCCAAAACCAGATATTAAGTCACATCTGGATGATCAAACACTTCGTAAGTTAAAAGCTCTGATTAAAGAAACTGGATTCATCTCAATCCCTTCCGAATCATTTCCTATACGTGACAATGTAACTGATTTTCAAAAATCAAATATCAAAATTACTCTAAATGGAAGAGTTAATCAAATTAACTGGCCAGAACAAAATGCAACTGATAAATTCATACCTCCAATAATTTCTATGGTTGAATCTCAACTTGATAAAATCGCAGAACAAATTAGTGAATAGATACAAATAGGCTTTTGATGAACTCTAAACATGCTTCCACTTTCGGGCGAAAGAACTAATGCAAAAGGAATAATTAAAGACAAATCTGACTCTGGTGATATTTTACGTGGAACATCTACTTTGAAACGTGGTTTTGCTCATATGCTAAAAAATGGTGTAGTGATGGATGTTACTACGGTAGAACAAGCTCAAATTGCAGAAGAAGCAGGAGCTGTATCTGTTATGGTTTTAGATAAACTACCATCTGACGTAAGAAAGGCAGGCGGAGTTGCACGAACTGCAAGTATTAGAATTATTGAAGATATTATGGATTCAGTAACAATCCCAGTAATGGCAAAATGTAGAATTGGTCATGTCTATGAAGCAAAAGTTCTTGAAGAAACTAATGTGGATATGATAGATGAATCAGAAGTTTTGACGCCAGCTGATGAAAACCATCACATTTGGAAGTGGGATTTTACAACTCCTTTTGTTAATGGAGCAAGATCATTATCTGAAGCATTACGAAGAATTGAAGAAGGAGCTGCAATGATACGAACTAAAGGAGAACCTGGTACAGGAAATGTTGCAGAGGCAGTTACTCATATCAAAAAAGTAAATGATGAATTAAGATCAATAAAGGCAATTTATGATTCTGGTGATAATCAAGATCTGGTTAGAATGGCAAGAGAGTTCAAAGTATCTTATGATATAGTTGAAGAAACAGCAAAACTTGGAAGACTACCCGTTGTTAATTTTGCAGCTGGAGGAATTGCAACTCCTGCAGATGCTGCATATTTGATGTCTCTTGGTTGTGATGGAATATTTGTAGGATCTGGAATCTTTAATGCAAACGATGCCAAAGAAAGAGCAAGAGCTATTGTATTGGCAACTACTTTTTGGAATGAATCAGAAAAAGTAAAAGAAGCACAAAAAATGATTGATGAAAGACAATCTATGTTGGGATTAGATGTTAAGACTCTGGAATTAAGAATGCAAGAGCGTGGAAGTTCAGCATGAGTCTTACTATTGGTGTTTTAGCAATTCAAGGCGATGTACATGAAAATATTACATCTACAAAGGCTGCCTTAAAAGAATTAGGCGTAGAAGGAACAGTTGTAGGTGTTAAAACTGCTGACGATATTTCCAAACTTGACGGTCTAATTATTCCCGGTGGTGAAAGCACTACAATTGGTCAACTTTCTCTTGTAAACAGTTCTCTTAAGATAATAAAAGAAAAAATTGAACATGGAATACCTGTTTTAGGAATATGTGCCGGTATGATTATGCTCTCAAAGACAGCCAATGATCGTGTTGTTGGAAAAACAGACCAGCCTCTTTTAGATTTACTTGACATTAAACTAGAAAGAAATTCTTTTGGAAGACAAAAAGAATCATTTGAAGCAGATATTTCTATGAATTCTATTAATATTCCAAAATTTAATGGTGTTTTTATTAGAGCCCCATCTGTTTCTGATGTTGGTTCTGGAGTAGAAGTTTTAGCAAAATTTAATGAAAAAATAGTCGCTGTAAAAAAAGGCAATATTATAGGTGTTGCATTTCATCCAGAATTAACAGAAGATATTTCTTTACACAAATATTTTATAAATTTGGTTAAGAAATTAAAAAACTAATCAAATATGAATACAAGTTATCAGCAATTCTTTTTAACTCCATTTTGGACGATTTTTTAAAATGAAAACAAATTTTGTCTTAGTTAGCATCTTGATGGCTGTTTTGATTGGTGGTACTTTTGGATTATTTCTTATTGATGATGCTTTTGCTCAAAATCTCTATGTGAGTAGTGATGATTCTGAAGCTTATGAAAAACAAAAGGAACTAGAACAGAAAAAAGCTGAACGAGAAGCAAAATCAGAAGAGAAACAAAAGGAACTAGAACAGAAAAAAGCTGAACGAGAAGCAAAATCAGAAGAGAAACAAAAGGAACTAGAACAGAAAAAAGCTGAACTTGAGACTAATAGGCAAAACCTTGAAGCAAAACAATTAAAAAAATTAAAAGAATATGAAGAAAAGTTAAAAGAAATTAAAGAAAAATCTCAAAAGAAAATTGAAAAAAATATAACTGATGAACAAGAAAATTTTTCTCAAAAATCTAAATCACTTGAAGAAAAATTAATTAAAAAATCTGAAGAAATTCAAAAAAAACTCATGACAAAATCCGATAAATTAGATTCAAGAACCAAAAATATTCTTGATAAAATCAATGATGGAACATACATGGGAGAAAAAACTACCGTATTTACTTATGATGAAACATATGAACTAGTTTTTGATTTTGTGAATGCTTCGATGATAAATGATAAATCACAAACATCTATTCTAACTGGAAAAATGAATTTTACTACATATGATAAAAATAAATCTAGTCTCAAATTAGAATTAGATGAATGTCAAATTACTGTTGATGAAATTACCTATAATTGTGGATTTGGAAAAGCCAGAACAGCATCTTCAGGAGAATTTGGTGCCAAAGATTCTCTTGTAATTATAGCATTTTTGGAAAATGATGTGTTAGAAGATGTTCATACTACACTAAAGATTTTCCTAAATGCTGATATCCCTATTGACAAAATTGAACAATCCCAAGTTTCAATTCTTGGTCCACAAAGCAAAATTTCTGATCTGTGGTTTCTTAATGGAACTGCAACTCTAAGTAAAATAGTTTCAACTTCAGAAACTATTGGAAATAACTCTACTGTGCTTGAAGATGAAATTTCATCTGGGGATTAAACGATGAAAAATGACCCCTTTCTTTTACTTGCAAGTTTCATATTTTATATCATTTTAATTTCTTCATCTATTCAATATTCACTTGCAGATACCGGCGTTGTTTCTATGGACTCACATGATGTCACATATGACATTAATAATGCTAAAATTGAATCTATTTTTCTAGACCCTGATTTTTTTGAATTAATTATTACAATGACTACTCAAGATGATGGAACTATAGAAATTACAATTCCTAGAGATCTTTTGGATGCAAAATTTGAATTATCTGATGACATGTTTTTCGTTTTAGTAGATGGATTTGAAACTGATTATGTTGAATCTGAATCTGATTCAAACTCTAGAACTTTGATGATTCCATTTTTTAGTGGGGATTCTGTAATTGAAATTATTGGAACACATGCACTAAATCCATTCATCTTCAATACTGAAATAAAAATTCCATCATGGATAAAAAATAATGCTGGATGGTGGTCCACTGATCTTATAGAAGACACTGAATTTGTCTCTGGAATTCAATATTTGATCAAAGAGGGAATAATGACTATTCCTCAAACTCAATCAGGACAGTCTACAAATCACGATATTCCATCATGGATAAAAAATAATGCTGGATGGTGGGCAGATGGATTAATAGAAGACACTGAATTTGTATCCGGAATTCAATATCTAATTACAAATGGGATTATCCGCGTATGATTTAGGCTCAATTATCAGCTAAATTATGCATAGATTTCAAGTCCTTTTTGAAAGATTCTAGATTTTCTGGAATTGTTATTGTGATTGAATCCTTTAATGAAAGATTTTTTGTCTTTTTTTCATTCCATACTTTGGAATTAAATTCTGTTATTTCTTTTGTAACTCCATTTTGATTGTATTTTGATTCTGATTCTACTTGATGTTGTTTATGAATACTCTCTGTTGAATACAGAGTTTTCCAGAGATGTTCAGTGATAAATGGTGTAATTGGTGCTAATAATTTTAAAATAGTTGATAATGTTTTATGTAATGTGTATATTGCACCATCTCTTTCTTCATCTGAAAAACCAATTCCATATGCTCTTGCTTTAACCATCTCAATATAATGTGCAGCAAAAAGATTCCAAGTAAATTCTCTAATTGCAATTGCAGGAATAAAGAAATTATATTCATCATATCCTTTTTTACATTCTTTGATTAAATTATCTAATTCAGATAATATCCATTTGTCTGTGGTTGTTGGAGTTCCTGATTCAATTACAGGAAAACTAGATAAAAATCTAGAAACATTCCATAGTTTACTGAGAAATTTTTTAGTTGATTCAATTTTTTGTTCATTACATCTAAAATCATATCCATGATTAATTTCACTCGCACTCCAAAATCTAAATGTGTCTGCACCAAATTGTTCAATTACTGGTAAAGGATCAATTGCATTTCCTTTACTCTTACTCATCTTCATTCCTTTTTCATCAAGACCATACCCCATAATCCATGCTTCTGACCATGGTTTCTTTCCAGTAAGTTGTTCACATCTTAGAAGTGTATAGTATAACCAAGTTCTCACAATATCTTTTGCTTGAGGACGAATTGCAGTAGGATACACCTTATTGAAAAATTCTTGATCTTTGTTAAATTTACTAACAAAAAGAGGAGAAACACTAGAATCCATCCATGTATCAAATGTTCTTTCTTCACCTACAAATTCAGTAGTTTTACACTTAGAACATTGATTGATAGGACATTTTTCCATCCATGGTTTGTAGTATTTTCCAGGCTCAGGTACATGAGGTTCTGAACAATTTTTGCAATACCAAATAGGAATTTCAGTACCATAGTATCTTCTTCTTGATATTGGCCAATCAATATTGATGGATTCTAGCCAATTCATTAGGATCTGCTTGTGCATGGCAGGATAAAATGTAATTTCTTGTCCTAGTTTTTTCATTTTTTCAATTGATTCTTTTTGTTTTAGATAATATTCCTCCATTGGAATTATCTCAATTGGATTTTTACTTCGTTCAGATACTGGAGTTCTGTGAACTATGTCTTCAATTTTTTCTATCAGTCCTTTGTTTTCTAAATCTTCAATAATTTTTGCTCGTGCTTGTTTTGGCTTTAATCCAACATAATCTCCTGCGGCTTGTGTCATTTTTCCATCTAATCCAATTGCAACAATTTCTTCCAGTTCTAGTTCTCTAAATAATGCTACATCGTTTTGATCACCATAACTACATACCATAACTACACCAGAACCAAATTCTTGATGAGCTGAATGATGTGTTTTTAGTTCAACCTCTGCATTAGTAATTGGCACAATCACTTTTTTTCCAATATATTTTACATATCTCTCATCTTCTGGATTTACAATTATGGTTTTACATGCACAAAGAAGTTCTGGTCTTGTACTTGCAATGATTATCTCTTTTTCAATATCTTTAATCTGAAATTTCATATAAACTAGTTTAGTTGGTAAATCTTCATATGTAATTTCTGCATCTGCAATAGTTGTACCTGAAACCCAATCATAATTATTTGGTCTATTTGCAAGATACACTTGTCCTTTTTTCCACAGTTCAATAAATGTAGATTGTGTTAATGTTCTATATTCTTCAGAATCTGTTCTGTAATAATTGGAGAAATCTCCACTGATTCCTAAATTTTTCATAATTAATATCATTTCATCTTCTAACTCGTCTAATGCAGATCTACATAATTTTAGAAATTCACCTCTTTCAGTTTCACGCATTCTGATATTGTGTTTTTTCTCTGTGTAAATCTCCACAGGAAGACCATTTCTATCAATTCCTATTGGAAAATATACATTCTTTCCAGCCATTCTTGCAGTACGTGCTATCATATCAATTTGAGAATAGTGTGCTGCTGCACCTATGTGCCATGGTCTACCTGATGGATATGGTGGAGGCGTATCTATTGTAAAATTATCTTCCTTTGGTACAAATTCATAAATTTTTTCATTTGTCCACTGTTTGAGAATTTCTTTTTCTAATTCTGGGTTCCAAGCTTTTTCTGCAATTTTTGGTTCCATTTCTTAATTATCTTGAAATATTTGAAATAATGTGCGAACCTTTGTTATATCCTTCGTAAATGTAAACTCCAACAGCTTCTACATTTTGAGGTAATTTTGGAGCAAGTAGTTTGATAATTTCACTTGAAAGATTTTCAACAGTAGCTTCTCCTTCTAAGAGATATGCTGTATTTTTTGGAACTTGAATATCAAACATACCTTTTGGCCCATCAAATTGAATCTGATAGTGAGAATCATCTTCTTTTTTCAGATATTTTCTATTAATGAAAAATTTATGATCAAATACTGTAACCACTTCTTTTATGATTTTTTTTGCTATTCCAAAATCTACAAGTAGATTATCTTTCATTTGTCCAACTAATTCTACCATTACTGACGATGTATGTCCATGTAAAATGGAACATTTCTCTACTAGAGGAAGAATATGTGCATAATCAAATGAAAATGATGGGTCCTCTAGAAATATTGATCCTGTTTGAGGTGTTTTATCATAGAATACTATGTCTTGTAATTCTTTAATTTGTGCAGTGTATTTCGGATGTCCTATGGCCATTACTTTTTCTTCTGGTAGATTCTCTTTGATTTCATTATATTTTTTTATATCTTCTTCATTATCAATTACTTCAATCAAACCTTTCTTTGTCTTAAAATCAACAGTTACAGAACTTCCATTTTTTAATGATAATTTATAATCATATTCATAATCTTCATCAAGAAATGAGAGCATTTGTGCTATTGTCAATTCAGTTCGTGTTCTCATTAGATTACCTTTCTTGTCAATATATCTAAAATCTGAATCTAGAATTGTAGGACTTGAAGCCATGTGAAGTCAACTGGCTTAGCTCTGTATATAAATTCTGTAACACCTAAAACTAAAAAATTATTTTATTCAGTACTTTGAAATTATTCTAGCGAATTTAGAATTTTAGCCAGATTGATATCATTTTGAGTGATTCCTCCAGCATCATGAGTTGTCAAATCTACTATTATCTTATTGTAGACGTTAAACCATTCAGGATGATGATTCATTTTTTCTATGTGCATTGCAGCCCTTGTCATGAATCCAAATGCCTGATTAAAGTCATCAAATTGAAATTCTTTGTGTATTTTATTATTTACAATTGTCCATCCCTTCAGGTTTTTTAATTCATGCTTTATGGATTCTGATGATAATCTTATCATGATTTTATATTTACAATACTAAATTAATAGTTAGATGATGAGATTAATCATGGTTGCTTCATATCGTAAATAACCTGGATAATTAGTGAAAAAAATGAAAAAAGAATTACTTGATAAAATTAAAAATTCTATTAAAGAAAACATAATAGAAAAGAAAATAGGCATTGCATTTTCTGGAGGTGTTGACAGTACACTAATCTCTAAAATTTGTTCAGATCTAGGATATGATGTAACTTTATTGACCATTGGTTTTCCAGAATCTCATGATGTATTATTTGCAAAAGAAGTTAATCACCAGTTGAAATTGGTTCATCATGTTTTAGAAATTGATTCTCATACTTTTCAAGACATAGTCATCAAAATTAGACAAACAATAAAGACAGATAATCTCTCTTGGAATGAAAACTGTATTGCATTTTACTATGTGTCAAAACTAGCAAAAAGTTTGGGGATTGATATTGTTGTAACTGCAAATGGGATAGATGAGTTATTCTGTGGATACAATGCATATAGAGCAGCTATATCTGAAGGTGAATCAAAGATTCTTGAAGTTATGAATTCAAAACTAGATAATGAAATTAAAATGATGAAAGCAGTTAATCAAATTGCATCTGAATTTGGTGTTAGAATTGTTCAACCTTTACTGTCTTCTAATTTTATAGAATTTGCTAAAACTATTCCTATATCTGAAAAAATTTCTGATTCTGAAGATCTATTGAGGAAACACATTATACGAAAATTAGCAAGTGATGTGGGGGTTCCTGAAATTTCATATACAAAAAGAAAAAAAGCTCTACAATATGGTTCAAAAATCCATAAAGCGTTGTTAAAATCTAAATAAATTTTTTGACCGTTTCTTGAACTAATTTGTTAACATTGCTTATAATTAATGGAGACGCCCCAAGATGTTTTTCTGGAGAAAATATTGAATCAATTTCTTTTTTTGTAAGTTTTGTTGAAAATGCTTTATCATTTTTAATTGCATCAATATATTGAATTTCTTTATCTTTTGCCTCAAATGCAACTCTTTGCACGTCTCTGTATGCAATAAATCTTGGAACTCCTTTTTTGATTAATGCCTCTAAAACAAATTCTGCAAATATTTGTCCCTTTGTAATATACAAATTATCTACAATTCTTTTTTCGTTTACCATTAGACTTGAAATTACTTTAATCATAGTTTCTAACATCTCATCTACTAGAATGGCTGCTGTAGGAAGTACAAATCTCTCATTTGCTGAATTTGAAAGATCTCGTTCATGCCACAATGGAATATTTTCAAAAGTTATTGCTATTTGACTACGTAATATTTTAGATAAAGACGAAACTCTTTCGCTTTTAGTGGGATTTCTCTTTACTGGAACTGCACTGCTTCCCATTTGACCTTTTTTGAATTGTTCAGCAACTTCGCCAATTTCAGTTCTTTGTAAATTTCTAATTTCTACCGCAATTTTTTCCAAAGTTGCACCAATTAATGCTAATTCAAATACATATTCTGCATATCTTTCTCTGGGAACTATCTGTGTAGTTACATCTGCTGGGAAAAGATTCAGTCGTTTTGCAACTCTCTTTTGAACTTCAAGTGATTTTGCACCCATCAATGATCCTGTCCCAACCACTCCAAGTGTTTTGCAAATCAAAATTCTTTTCTTAATTTCTTCAATTCTTTCTACATGTTTTGCCATCTCTGCTGCCCAATTTGCAAATTTTAATCCGAATGATATTATGCTAGCATGTTGACCGTGGGTTCTACCTACTGCTGGAATTTTACCATGTTGAACTGCTCTTTTTGCTAACAGTAATGCCATTTTTGCAACTTTGGGTTCAATAATTTTTAATGCATCCCTCATCTGCATAGAATTGCTAGTGTCTACCAAATCATTACTTGTTAATCCATAATGAATCCACGGTCTTGCATTTTTTGCACATTTTTCACTTAATGATTCAACTAGTGCAGCTGTGTCATGATCACTTTTTGCTTCTAATTCTTTGATTCTTTTTACAGTAATTTTTCCTGACATTGCAGCATTGTGAATTATTTTGCCTGCTGTTTTTGGAATAATTCCAATCTCACTTTGTGATATTGCAGCTGTTCCTTCAATTTCTAATTGATAATTTACTTTTTTTTGCTCGCTAAAAATATCTAACATTTCTTTAGTACCATAACGTCCGCTATCTATCGGTAAAATTGCCAATGATTACTCTCTTAAAACATCAAAAATAAATCTACTTATGATTTAAATTGGCTTGATGTAAAATTTTACCATTCCTTATGTCTGCTGTAATTCCTAAAAAAATTGGAGAAAATGAGTATCTTATTGAGGCAGACTCTAATCTTGGAATGAAAGTTCCAGTAAAGATCTATGCGGATGCAGAGTTACTACAGAAAATGTTATCAGATAGAACTATTATGCAGGCAAAAAATGTTGCAACCATACCTGGAATTGTGGGTCATAGCGTGGTCTTACCTGATGGTCATGAAGGATATGGATTTCCTGTAGGTGGCGTGGCAGCTATGGATGCTGAAGAAGGTATGATTAGCCCTGGTGGTGTAGGATATGATATCAATTGTGGCGTTAGGTTACTCCGTTCAAATTTAACTGAAAAAGATGTTCGTGCAAAACTAAAAGAACTTGTAACTGATCTTTTTAGTTCAATTCCATCTGGTGTTGGCTCCAAAGGAGCAGTCAAGCTAAGTCATTCTCAGCTTGATGAAGTTCTTGTACGAGGTGTAGACTGGGCAATTGATAATGGATATGGTTCATCAAATGATGCAGATGTTTGTGAGGAAAATGGACAAATAAAAAATGCCGATCCAAATAAAGTTTCAGACAAAGCAAGACAAAGAGGTGCACCCCAACTGGGAAGTCTGGGTTCAGGAAATCATTTTCTTGAAGTGCAAAAAGTATCTGAAATTCATGATGAAGAGGCAGCAAAAAGAATGAATATCAAAGAAGGAACTATTACAATTTTAATTCATTGTGGTTCTCGTGGTTTTGGTCATCAAGTATGCAGTGATTATTTAAGAATATCAGAACAATCTATGGAAAAATATGACATTCATTTAGCAGACAGAGAACTTGCATGTGTTCCAAATACATCTGAGGAGGGTGAATCATATAGAAAAGCAATGTTTGCAGCATTAAATTTTGCATGGAGTAATAGACAAATGATCACTCATTGGACGAGAAAATCTTTTGAACGAGTTTTTAATCAAACAGAATCTGATCTTGATATGAGTTTAGTTTATGACGTTGCTCATAATATTGCTAAAGTTGAAAAACACAAGGTTGACGGCAAGGAAAGAAAAGTTGTGGTTCATAGAAAAGGTGCAACGCGTGCATTTCCTGCAAATCGAGATGAAGTTCCATTAAAATACAGAGATCTTGGTCAGCCTGTTTTGATTCCAGGTTCAATGGGAACTGCTAGCTGGATATTACTTGGACAGCCAAATTCTATGAATTTGAGCTTTGGTTCCACTGCTCATGGTGCTGGTAGAACAATGTCTAGATCAAAAGCAAGAAGAGATTTCACAGAGGATAATGTTAGAAAATCCCTTAGTGATAAGGGCATATTTATCAAGGCATTAACACGTGATGGAATTGTGGAAGAAACTCCTCAAGCATACAAAGACGTTGATGCAGTAGTCAATGTTTCTCATAATCTAGGAATAGCCACTAAAGTAGCAAAATTGGTGCCTATAGGTGTGATAAAAGGTTGAGTGACGAAGACTCTGAGCTTGAAAGATTAAAGGCAAAAAGACTTGCAGAAATGCAACAAAATATTTCCACTAGACAAGAAATAGAAAAATCTACTAGTAATTTACAGCCAAAAGAAACAAAAAACCCTAGAGATATCCTCATTGAACATCTTGGATTTAGAGGTCTGGAAGTTTTAAGCAATGCAGAATTACAATTTCCAAATGATACAAAAACTGTTGTAGAAAAATTATCTGAATTAATAACCTCTGGAGAAATTACTGAAATTATTGATGGTGGAAAATTACTGATGTTATTTAGATCAATAGGTCTTAACATAAGAATGGAAACTAAGATCAATATTGAACAAGATGGCAAGTTTGTGTCTCTGTCTGATAAATTAAGTAGTCATTCATCAGATGATGGTGAAGAATAACGGATACTGTTTTTGAAATAAGCACAAAAAATTATAGCGATGATTTACTGCTTATAAAAAAAACACTATCTCACATGGAAACTCTAGTTGGTAGTTCTAATGGTTACGCTCTTAGTGAACCCTCTTCGAAATTTGGATGGACTTTTTTCAAATTATCTTTTAAACCTAATTTACAAAATGGAATTGAAGAAAAATTTGCAGATATGTTAAACAAATACAGATTGAACAACCAATCTCAAAAATTTACCAAATTCATGACTGATTATTTTCAAGCCAAAGGTTGTAGTATTCGAATTAAAATGCTGGATTAAACTCTTCTTCCTCTTTTTCCACCCTTCTTTCTGGTGGTGTCGTGAGGAATTGGTGTTACATCATCTATTCTTCCAATTTTAAATCCGCCTCTTGCCAACGCTCTGATTGCAGCTTGTGCACCTGGACCTGGTACTCTAGAGCCTACTCCTCCAACAGCTCGTACTCTGATGTGAAATCCTGTAAATCCTTTTGTATGTGCAACTTCTACAACTGCATTTGCAGCTTTCATTGCAGCAAAAGGTGAGGATTCGTATCTATCTGCATTAACATGAACTCCACCTGAACTAATGGAAACAGTCTCTCCACCTGTTAGGTCAGTCATGTGAATAATTGTATTATTATAACTACTGTAAATATGAGCAATTCCCCATTTTTCTGGACCTTCTGTCTTTGTTTCTGGTCTAGATTTTGTTTGAACCACTTCATGTTCTTTCTCTTCAACTACGGATTCTACTTCAATCTCAGCTTCGATTTCTGACAATGTCTACAAACATCTTAAAGGGTTTAAAAAACATTGATTTTTTGAATCTATCTTATTTTGGGCACGTTAGATATTCATTATTGCTCAAATACTATGTTTTATTTGCTATTTGTGATGTCAATCCTTTGGCTTGCTGTAGGTATTACAATTGTTTCTGCATTATTAGGTTCCCTGATTTTTGAATTCCTAACACCTGATAATATTTCTCCAATAATTGCATTAGAAGAAAAATGTGAAAAAATTGCTAAAGAGGGATTCCAAATACATGTTTCATATCCTGACTCTCAACCAGATCAACTTCCCACAGCTGATATGAACAGATTGATGTATCTTGATGAAATATGGATTAAGGACTGTGTTTCTGGTTTACCTGCTGAATCAATTTTTAATATAATTCAAAAAGTAGAACGTAATTTTTACTCTGGTGAATGATTTATTTTCTAAAGTGATGCCAACCTAAATCTTTCAAAGGAACAAACTTTTCTTGTTTTTCAAGAAATACTCCTTTGCCTTTAGTCACATAGCCAATTTCAATTATCGGTGTTTTCAACATTAATGCATTTTTTTTGATTAATGATTTGTGTTTTTTTGAAGCGGTAAACACAAATTCGTATTCTTCTCCGCCATGAAATACTAAATCATCTGAATCTATGTTATATGATTTAGCAAATTCTAATAGATCTTTTTCAGTTGGAATGTTATTTATTATAAATTTACATTTACTCTGATTTGCCATTTCATTTAATGTGGTGGATAGACCATCACTAGAATCCATTGATGATGTAAAATATTTTTTATTTTTTACTCCAAAATCTAATTTTGGACTTGGGTTGACAACTGATTTGATTGCCTTTTTAACAAAATATTCCTTGCCTTTCTTTTTTCCAAGTAACATCTTAAGACCTGATGCCGTATAACCAAACGGACCTGTTACAAATATTGTGTCGCCTATTTTTGCTCCTTTTCTTTTGACTATCTTATCTGTTGTTCCAAATATGGATACATTGATTACAATTTCTTTTCCTTCGTTTGTATCCCCCCCTAAAATTCTAATGTTAAATTCATTGGATGCATGTCTGAATCCTTGTGCCATCTCATTGATTTTTGCACGTGAAATACTCTTTGGTAAATTTAGTGAAATAATTCCGTATTGAGGCTTGACTCCTTTTGCAGCAAAATCACTAATGCATGCTATGATGCTTTTTCTTGCAGCATCATGCATTCTCATTTTTGAAGGCATATCTGTACTCTGAACAAATGTATCCACTTTTGATACGATTTTTGTTTTGCCAATTTTGAAAACTTCCACATCTTCTGAAATGAATTTTTTATTTCTTAATTTTTTTTGAAAAATTTTGATTATTGTTGTTTCATCTAATATGGTCATAACATTGTTTCACTAATTCTAATGTGTTTTTCACAATTTTCTTACATTTATCTACATTGTTTGATTCTGCTGAAACTCTTATGATGTCTTCTGTATTTGATTTCCTAATCAAAACCCAACTATCTTCATCTATTATTCCTTTAATTCCATCTTGAGTTATAACTTCGGAATACTCTTTTGCAAATCTTCTCGAGACTTCTTCTATGATTTTATCATGAAAAATAGAATCTACTTTAATTTTCTCTCTTTGTTGTTCATAACTTTCCATAAAATCTAATATCTCATTAAATTTTGAATTTCCCAACATTGAAGCTATAAGACCGCTTGTCAGAATTCCTTCTCTACAATAATTAAATTCTGGTAAAATAAAACCACCACTACTTCCTTCTCCACCTGCTTGAGCGTTTGTTTTTAACATTAAATCTATTACATTTGCTTCTCCAACTTTTGATCTCTGAATATTTCCCCCTTTTTCTTTGATAAATTTCTCAACTGAAATACTTGTATCGATACTTAGTACAAATTGTTTATATCCTAAATCCAAAGCTTTTGCAACTCCCAAACCTAATGTTACATCTGGTGTTTGTTTTTTCCCATTTCTTACAACTACTAAACGATCTCCATCTAAATCAAAAGCAAACCCAATTTCTTTTTCAGATGTTGTAGAAATTAAATCTGATAAACTATCTGTAGTAGGATCAGGCCCTCTAGTGCAATTACTTATATTTTCATTAATCACTTTTACTTTACATCCTAACTGTCTTAACAAATTTGGAGCAAATTCCTTTGCAGCCCCTCCTCCTATATCGATAACAATTTCTGGTTGATTTTCTATCTTTCCTATGAGTTTTTTTGCATCTTCTAAATACGATGACGTAATTTGTTCTTCAATTCCTATTTTTGATTTTAAAATTTCTTGGTTTTCAATGATGTATGGTAATTCTTTTTCATTTATTCCTCTTCCGTTTATGATGAATTTTATTCCATTCCATTCTAATGGGTTATGTGATGATGTGATTACTAACCCTGCTCCATATTTTCTTGATTCACGAAAAACTACTGGTGTTGGTACTGTCTCTAAATTGTATACATTTATTCCATTTTTAATTAATGCGGCAGACGCAGTTTCTTTGATCATTGTTCCTGATGGTCTTGTATCTTTTCCTATGACACATTTCTTAGATTCAATTAATGATGAAAAGTTATTACAAAATTGTAATGTGTCTTTTAGATTAAAATCATCCCCAAATATCCCTCTAATTCCAGAAATTGTTTTCTTCATTTGATCCAACTCGGAAAGACTTTTTATTAACTCTGATGGCATAACCGAAAAGTGCCTTGGTAGCTCAGCCTGGTAGAGCGAACGCCTCGTAAGCGTTAGGTCGTGGGGTCGGAGCCCACCCGAGGCTTAACTTATAATAATTTTTAAAATTGTATGAATTGTTTTAATTATTTTTAATCATCAAAAGTTTCAATATCTGTTTCTAATTCTTTTCCTAAACCTTCCCACCATTGTCTAGCTTCGTTTGTCATGCTTCCCTTACAATTACCTTGAATTCTCCTTTATAGATCTGTCGATTGATCCATATTTGATCATTTCATAACATGATCTGAGATTTATTTAACTTTCTTTTTCTTCTTTTTTCCTTTTTCTTTTCCTGTAAATAATTATCATTAATGCTGCTCCTGCACATCCCCAAAACAAAGGTGATAGCCCTACATTATTTGGACCTAATACTCCAACAAAAGCTAATATCATTATTCCAATCAATACAAATCCGATCAGTTCCAGAATCTTAATCATAATTTTTCTATTATCCAACAACTAAATCAAAAAGATATA
Organism: Nitrososphaeraceae archaeon; assembly: GCA_025930495.1. Taxonomy (GTDB): domain Archaea; phylum Thermoproteota; class Nitrososphaeria; order Nitrososphaerales; family Nitrosopumilaceae; genus Nitrosarchaeum. The sequence goes on along the minus strand of JAICOU010000009.1, from coordinate 9,187 downwards.
TGGTTTTGTAAATTCTATAAGTTATGGATAAATATCTCATAGTAGTTATGATTTTTCTCATTGTTACAATACCCATGTCCCTCATATCCACTTCTACTGGCCAACTCCAAGAACATCCAAATTTTCTATATTTTTATGCCTCGATTGCAGGCATATCTGTAATTATTCTTTATAGCTCATATAAGGATAGAAAACAAAGACAAAAAGATAACATAAAAAGATCTAAAAAATAAATATTACAGTTCTAATCCAAAGGATTCTGCAATACCTGCAAATTTTGCGTAAGATTCCAAATACTGTCTTCCTTTTTCAGTTATTACAAATGTGTTTTTATTATCAAATTCTATTTTATTAATTAATCCAGAACCTGTTAAATTTTCCAAAAATCTTGATAATCTGGAATGTGATAAGTTTGCCTTTGTTAGTAATGATGTTGTTTTGATACCCTGTTGACCTGACTGTTCAGTAACAGTCAAAAGATCTGCAACAATTTGCATGCTTGTTCTATAGGAAACCATATGGTAGTAAGTATAAAACCGAGATATAAGGGTATTACCACTAATTCAGATCAGATAAATACGCACTAATCTGATTTTTGTTGTATTGACATCTCCCTCTATTCCATGGTTTGATAATTTTATGGGTGTAGCATATCGTTACTATGATCTTAGAATGAATGTTGTGCCTCTATTTGCTGATAGAAAAGAGGCTTCAACTATTTGGCATGATACAATACATTGGTGGTTAGATCCGTCAATAAAGATCAGATTTGTTGAGATCGATGATAAATACTGGTTCATAATCGGTTCTGATTCTCAGCACCCCGAATCCAATTTCTCTTTTTTTAAGATTTTACCAAAGTCAGAAAATTACGAGCGATTCAAAAAAGGACATGGGGGTGAAGCATATCTGCGATTAGGTGTTTATGCAAAAAAATCACGCAAGGATGTAAAAAACAGTGCATTATGTGATTGTGGACATGAAGCAGAGGATCATGATGAAGGTGACGATGATGTATGTTTATACAAAGAATGTAATTGCAAAAAATTTTCTAGTTTTCAGGTTACTTTACTAAAAAGAAAAAAAACAATCACTGATATTGCATTTCTTGAAGAAAAAAATGTAAAAGAAGATGTACTTGCATGGAATTGTCTTTCTGTTAACAAATATTCAAAATCTGACTAGTTCTACTCTTCTTTGTTTACTCTAATGTGATCTCCTGGATAGTGTTTATCTATTTTTTTTGAATAACATTTTCCACAAAGTGGACCCTTAATTCCCCATTCTTCCATGGGATTGAAATGTAAAGATATTTTATTGCTGCAAATTGTGCATTTTTCTTTCGATCCCAAAGTAATTCTGCTCTCTTTGATCTATATAAAAAAGATTCTGGATCGAGGAACATTTTGAAAAATTATGTTAAATAATACTGCTTTATAGGAATTCTAGGTAGCAGTCTGACCAATGTAAACCTCCTGCAAATTTTTACTTGGTTAGGCTTCTACCTATTTAAAATCTAAAACAAGTTGTTTGCAAGTTTTTTCAAGGCTGAAATCTCTTCTTCTTCTTGTCTTATTTTTTTATCTACTACTCTGAGCATTGCATCATTCCATACATGTTGTGAGAAGAAATTATGCTTTGTATTTGCTAACTCTATTTCATCACCTACTATAGTATCTTCTAAAAATTTAGTTACTATGACATCTGCAATTTTTAAAATTCTAGCATTTAGTTTAAAACTACGAAATATTGGCTCCATTTTTCTTACATCATTTTTAAAATCTCCTTTAGTTTCTATGATTTCTTTATGTAAAATTCTAAAGTAAACTCCAACATAAAACAAGGTTGCATATCTTTTTGTTTTATGTCCACCTTGTTTTCCATATTTCAATGTCTTTTTTGCATACTCTTTGACAAGATATGGATAAAGCAAAATTCTGTAATCGTCTTTTAGATTGTCATTGAATATGTCATCGTACTTACTTCCTCTTGGAAGAAATTGAGCTGGAGAACTATATGCTTCTGTAGGTCTTTGTTCAATTCCAGCTACAAGAGCCTGAATGGCATCTTTTGCTACAATTACTTTTTTATGATTATCTGGAAGATACTCATTGTATATAGAATCTCCTTCGTATTCTGATTGTTTTGATTTTGATTTTGTGTCAAACGATCCTGCTTGAATCTCATAAAAATAGCCACAATTTTTTAGTTGTGATTTAATAGATTTATGAAAATCCATTAATGAAACAAGATCTTTTCCTCTAACTGAATTTTGTGAATTTCTGTATTTTGTAATGTTATTTTGTTCTTGTTCGTCATCTGCTTTGATTATGGTTACTGTCATAGAACCATCCATGTTTTTAGTTCGTTTTGAATGATCAAGGATTGAATTAGATGTTTGTGCACCATTTACAATTTGTGGTGCATAGAGTTCAATCATATTATCTCCTAATTCTTCAAAATCGCTAACTACAATTGTAATCCCATTATTATAATAGAAAAATTTTCCTGGATTACTCTGAAGCGTTTCTCGTAATCCTTTGTTTACCGTTGTTTTAAATTGCATCCACTGTCTGATATTTGATTCAAAAACATAGTCTTTATTCTTGTTAACAAATTCAGTTAGTTCCCTTAATTTTAAAATTCCAAGAATTGTATTGTCATGTCTTAGCATTCTTTCTAATTTTATTGATGATCTTTTTCCGGCAGCTGGTTTTTTTATTCGCTCCCATAATTTTTGGATGATCTTTTCAATGTCTATGATTTCTATTAGATCATCTTGATACTCTACTTTTTGATCTGTCACATAACAGCATTTCATTTTTAGATTCTTTTCCTTGATTTTTGTAACAAGATGTGCTAATTCAGGCCTCATCTTTGTTACGTCTTTTCCAAGCAAACGCTTTGCATCTTCTTTGAATTTAGTAATTGCTTCAAATGAATGAGATGTTCCATATTTTGATTGAAATAGACGAATAGTATTATCTGAAAAATCTACTGGAAGATATGCATCAATCCCAAGATCATTTGCACCATCAACAATTGCATCTGCTGCATCATCTTCTGTAGCCTCAAAAACTCGCGTGAGAACCCATTGAAGAAAATTATTGCCTTTTTCTACCTCGCTTTTTGAATTTTCAGCATATTCTTGTATGCTTCCTCTAACATTTTCTGAAAATCCCTCTAACGGTATACTTGAATTTTTTTGAGTTAATAGAGCATGTGAACCTGGAATGTACTCTAATAATCCACTACCGTTTTGAGCCAAAGTGATTTTTCTAATATGTTATATATTTAGAGAATTTGGTAATTACATAATAACTCAATTCTATATGTGATGTAATTTGGGAAAAAAAAGAATAGTAATAATCTTAATCATTGTAATGATCATGGGAATATCATTAGGAATTGTGTTCTTAACTCAAAATACTGTTATTCAAGATGTTGATGACCAAAAAACAGTTCTCAAAGGAGATATTATTATGCCAACCAAAGTTTCACGTCCAGGATGTGAAAAAACTGATTCTTGTTACATTCCATCAAAAATTGTAATAAAACAAGGCAATTCAGTTACTTGGGTAAATGAAGATGTGGCATTTCATAGTGTGACTTCTGGTTATTATGATGAACCAAGTGAAATTTTTGATAGTGGCTATTTAGATCCTGAGGAATCATTTACATTTGTTTTTGAAAATATTGGAATCTATGATTATTTTTGTACATTACATCCTTGGATGAAAGGACAAGTAATTGTTGAATTGTCTTAAAATGCTGAAAGGTGAGGAAGGGAGTCGAACCCCTTTGTATAAGCTTTGCAGGCTCACGCATAACCGTTCTGCCACCGCACCGTTTTGAAAAATATGAAATGAATAATTAAACTCTTTAGATTATTACTAACAAAAAAGATTAGAATTTCTTTCTAATTCCAACAATAACCATGGCAGGAGCTACAAAGTATATTCCTACATTCAATAGAATCAAACTAATTCCATATCCTAGTACACTGGCTTCTGAATCCATATCGACATAATTTAGAATTGATAAAGAAGAAATCAAAGGCGTAATTGCAATCTTTACTGCTTCTTTGAACACTGGATTTTCTCTTTCCCAGTCTGCAATAGTAGGACTAAATGAATAGTAAAACTCGTTAAAACCAACCATAAATGATGTTCCTGAGGCGGTTTGTAATATGGAATTATCTCTTAACTCTCTTAATTGTTGTACTTGTGGTGCAAGTTCAGAGTCATATGTTGCAGTTGCAATGAGACAACCACCACTTTGGGATTTACTTTCTTGAGCCACAACTTTTTCTTCTGGAACACATTGACCATTCTTTTCCACAGTTCCTTTGCCACAAGATGGTTGAGCAATTTCTGAAGTTGTATCTTGTTGTGTTGTAGCCACTTCTTTGACAGGTTCTACTACAGTTTCTTTTGGTACATCTTCTTTGATCTTAGGTGGTTCACTTGAAATATTAATTGTCAAAACTTTTTTCATCTGAATGTTGATCACAGTTGGACCTCCTGCTTCACCTTTTTCAATTGCCAACATTGTTGGACTGAATGTATTTCTTTGATTATAATCGGAAGGAATAGTGACACTAATCTCTACAAATTTAACCTGATTTGGTTGCAAGTCAACTTTTTCTGAAAATGATAAAAATTCTGAACCTTCTCCCTGAGCGATTAATTCGACTGTGATTGTTTTTGTTGGATTATCTGATATTAGACCCCATTGAAGAATTTGACTTTCACCAGGATTGACGTCTGCAACTAATTTTCCTGCAACTTGTTGAAGTGCAAAAGATTGAACACTAAACCCAAAACTGAGTACAGTTACAAGAATTACTAAAATTATGAACTTATTCACATTCAGTCTAGATAATACCAGTTAAAATATTTTTGAGTAACTATTTGCACTATCTGATTAGGAGTCAAAAAAGTTAAGTAATGTGGATTATCTTTGACTTTGTTGGGTTGGCTAGTTACTGTTTTAGTATTATCTTTGATTCTTGTTTTGTTAACTAATCATGCCTATGCACAAGTGCGTGATTCTGATAAAAAACCACTTGACAAAAAGTTCGAGTCATCAAAAACCCTTCTACAAAAAGATGAAAAAATATACATTCTACTTTACCAAGATGATGTGAACAGTACTGATATTGATGACATAAAAAACCAAGGAGGTACAATAAAGTATTCCTATAATCTGTTAAAGGCAGTAGCAATTTATGCAGATGATGTAAAGATACAAAAAATAAAGTCAAACAAAAAAATTCAAAATGTTTTCGAAGATCAGATAATGTATGCATTTCTTAGTAACAGCGTGCCGCATATTGGAGCAAACACTGTACAATCTTCAGGTATTACGGGCTCTGGAGTTAAGGTGTGTGTTGTAGATACGGGTATTGATGACACACACCCATCATTAAATCCCCTAACAGTTCAATACGATTTTGTTAATGGTGACAATGATGCAACAGATGATCAAGGTCATGGAACTCATGTTGCAGGAATCATTGCATCAAGAGATTCTTTTTACAAGGGAGTTGCACCCGATGCGTCATTGATGGCAGCGAAAGTTCTGGGTAACACCGGTAGTGGTTCCTGGTCTAATGTAATTGCAGGAATTGATTGGTGTGTTACAAATGGGGCTGATGTGATAAATCTAAGTTTGGGGGGTGGTCTTTTTACTGGCACGTGTGATTCAGAGCCAGTCGCAATTGCAGTAAACAATGCTGTTGATGCAGGAGTTGTAGTTGCAGTAGCTACTGGCAATGATGGTTTCATTAATGCAGTATCTTCTCCTGCATGTGCTTCAAAAGTAATTGCAGTTGGTGCAGTATATACCGATGATGCTAGAACACCTTTTTCAAATGAAGGTCCGCAACTCGATGTTGTTGCGCCAGGTGTTGCAATAACCTCACTCAATGCGCCAATAAAGGGAGGTGGATTTGTTGCCTTTAGTGGAACATCTATGGCAACCCCACATGTTGCAGGACTTGCTGCATTGCTTTTAGATACAAATCCATCACTTACATCATCTCAAATTTCAACTTCGATAAAAAATACTGCACTTGATCTTGGCACTGTAGGCTTTGATACAATTTACGGATTTGGAAGAATTCAATCATATGATGCTTATCAAGATATCTTATCAGTAACTGCAGGTCCACCTGAAGAATACGGGATTGCACTTGGTGATGGTGAAATAACAATTACTTGGACAACCCCTGAACTTGGAGGTATTAGTGACAGTAGGATAACTGGCTACAAGATTTATCGAGGTAACCCTAGTGGATTTATACCAATCACTACAATTTCTGGATCTGGTTCTTCATCATACAAAGACATTCCACTGACTAATGGTTCTCAATATTGCTATTATTTGGCTGCATTGATTGGTTCAACTGAAGGCCTTCCAACAACTATCAAATGTTACACTCCACATTCTTTTGGCTCCACTGTACATAAAGTCGAAGCATCGAATTTTGTGTCAAACACATTTGGGCATCTTCCAAACCCAATTCTTGTTTTTGGAACTAGTGGTCAATTTGCATATTATGAAATCAATGTCCCAAGTACAGGACTATATGACATTCTAATTTATGGGGAAAACGACACACCAGGTCCAGTTGATGTTCAAGTTGTGTTGGATGGTGTATCAACACAAATAATTTCGTTTTCAGATGACAACAATGAATACACAGAAAAGACTGCATTTTCCACAAACCTTAGCTCCGGTACCCACACAATTGAGATATCATTTCTAAATGATTTTTCTTCTAGTCCTTCAAATGACAGAAATTATCTACACAGATGGATTAGAGTAATTGAAGGTACGGCACCTCCACCAAGCCAATACACTTTTCAAGCTATAGGCCAAACCACAATTTTAGGCACATGTGGAATGTTATTTCCAAATGGCAATGTGGTTAATTATGGCTCATTATCCCCAGACCAACTAAGTTCAGAAATTACTCTAAACATGACAAACACTGGAAGCACTACGGCACTACTTGAGGTTCGTGGAACAAACTGGGAAGATACACCCTCAAATACAATTATGAATGTAAATAGGACTCACTATAATGTAACATCAGGCTTGCTGTATTCCTCAAATATTTCTCTAGAATCATTTGATAAGATAGTTACCAACTCGTTTTTACCATCAGTGTGGTTGCAAACATTTTGGCAGATTGAGGCAATTCTGAATCAGGCATTTAGTGGAGATATAACACAGACAATGGACTTTACGGTAAGTTGTTGAATAATTCCTCAACAATACTAATAAGATGATATTATGAGGATCAAGATGTGAAACTATTATTGAAAAAATATTTCCCAATCGTTATTGTTTTAATATCGACTGTTACGATATTTTCATTTGTAAACAATGTATCAGCTGAAGATAATTTAGCAGTAGGCAAGGTAACAATTGTCGCTGAAAATTTTTGTGGTAAAACACTCGAAGAATGGAAAGAACTAGACGCTAACATCATAATTGGTACTGAAGGTAATGATAAGATAAAAGGAACAAATGGAATTGATGTGATTTTAGGATTGGGTGGAAATGATAGAATACAAGGAAAAGATGGAGATGACTGTCTTATTGGTGGAGAGGGTAATGATAGAATACTAGGTGGAAATGGCGACGATATAATTTTTGGAAATAATGGAAAAGATAGACTTCATGGCGCAAAAGGTAATGATATCATTAATGCTGGAGATGGTGAAGATAGAGTGAGTGGAAATTCAGGAAATGATAATTTATTTGGAAATTCAGGAAATGACATTCTTGAAGGAGGTTCAGGTAATGATTCTCTTGATGGGGGGGAAGATTTTGATGACTGTAAAGGTGGATCTGGAAATAATCAATTAGTAAACTGTGAAGGTAAACCTCCAAAAAATGATGATAAAAAAGAAAAAGATGATAATAAACAAGACAAAGAGGATTAATTAATATTGAAAATTAATTATTCAAATATGAACCCATATTATCCCTTTAAATATTTGATTAGAATCTAAAATGCAATGAAAAATCTAGGCAAATTTATTGCGATCACTGTTTTACTTCCAACGATATTTTTGGTACCTTCTATGGTATCTCAAGTATCTGCACAGCAAGCAACAGGGCAAGCAACAATTCTAGGTACTTGTGGAATATCATTTCCTAACAGTAATCTAGTAAACTATGGTTCACTAATTCCAAACACAGTCAGTACCGAAGTAGTACTAAACATGACAAACTCTGGAACCGTTACAGCTACACTTGATGTGAGCGGTTCAAACTGGGAAGATACATTCTCAAATACAGTTATGAATGTAACTAGGACTCACTATAATGTAACATCTGGAACATACTTCCAAAAGGCACCATTGCAGACATTTGATCAGTTAGTTACGAGTAATTTTATTCCAGCAGCACTGTTACAGACATTCTGGCAACTTGAAGCAATTCTATTAAATCCTTCATTTACTGGTTCAGCAACACAGACAATGGACTTTACTGTTACATGTTAACAGTAAACTCGATTTTATTTTTTATTTATGTTGGAGATGAAAAATGAACATGAAAAATATTATAGTAATGGTTATGATTGTGGTTTTTGTTATTGGAATTTCAGTTGTAGGTTCGACAAATGCATATGCTGCAAATGTGTGGACTGCACAAACATCTGGAACTCCTCACACTCTATATTCTGTTGATTTTATTGATGCAAACAACGTCATTACTGTGGGCGGTGGTGGTACCATTTTAAAGACAACTAATGCCGGTACGACTTGGACTGTACAAACCTCTCCATCTCCTCAAATTTTATTTTCTGTTGATTTTATTGATGCAAACAACGGTTGGATTGTAGGTAGTGGTGGTACAATTCTAAAGACAACTAATGCCGGTACGACTTGGACTGCACAACCTGGTGCACCTTTTCTATCTTTACGCTCTGTTGATTTTATTGATGCAAATAATGCAATTGCTGTAGGCGATTTTGGTACCATTTTAAAGACAACTAATGCCGGTACGACTTGGACTGTACAAACCTCTGGAACTTCTCAAGATCTATATTCTGTTGATTTTATTGATGCAAATAATGCAATCGCTGTAGGTATTGGTGGTACCATTTTAAAGACAACTAATGCCGGTACGACTTGGACTGTACAAACCTCTGGAACTTCTCAAGATC
>JAICOU010000050.1 GCA_025930495.1 Nitrososphaeraceae archaeon | reverse complement strand
AGTATTAGTAAAAAGAAGTATAGGAGAATCTAAATTCAGTTCTAAAACATACTCAATTATTTTATCTGCAACATCTGAAATTGTTCCATCGACAAATTTGACTTCAACCTCATATTTTCTAACAGAGGTATCTCGAATAATTTGGCATTTTCTTTTAGTTCCTACCACAAATTTTCCAGCTTCCTCAAAATTACCAACTGTTGCAGACAATCCAATTTTTGTAAGATAGTGTTTTGAATTAAGCTGTAATCGCTCTATACTTAATGATAGTTGAGAACCTCTTTCGCTAGCAAGTAATTCATGTACCTCATCAATAATAATCCACTCAAGTTCAGATAGTGCATCTAACATCTTTATCTGTGTGAGAAGAATAACCAGAGTTTCAGGAGTTGTTATTAGAACATCTGGAGGATTTTCAGTGATTTTTCTTCTTGCAGTCTGAGTTGTATCGCCATGTCTGATTTCAATTGAAAGATCATTACTTTGAGCATATTTGGTAATCCTTCGAAACACATCTCTATTTAGTGCTCGTAAGGGAGTAATGTAAAGAACTTTAGTTTTTCCAAGTTTTTTTGATTTCTTTACTAGTGAAAAAACTGGAATTACAGAACATTCTGTTTTACCCGAACCAGTTGGTGCAATTACTAGACAATCTTTTTTTTGTAAAATTATGGGTGAAGCTTTTTTCTGAATTTCAGTAAGATTAGTAAATCCAAAATGAGTAAATAGTGAATCGAGTACTGAATCAGGAAACTGATTCTTTTGTTGTATTTGATCGTGATCTTTCATAAACCATTACGCCAACTAGGCCAAGTGCAAATAAAACTATAGTGATTATTGGAATTGAATCAAAAATTCCTGCCATTGCTAAACTTTATGATTGATGGTTAAATATCTTCAGTATAATTAGATAATCCTGCGGCATGTATTTTATAAGAAAAATGAGTTTGATGAAGAGGCCATCTTATTTCCCCATGAAATTTTGATGAAATTTTTGTAAGTTTAATTTTAATGTGTGTGAATGGATCAATTGCAGTTCTCATATTTTCCATTTCTGTACCTTCTATGTTTCTAATCATATTGGTAATAACAACAGGAATTTTTTTATTAATAGCAATTAATGATAGGTTATGAACATATTTGATGAATAAAGAATTTTTTTCAAATGTTGTGTCTTCTTTTGGATATTCATAGGAAAATAAATCAGTAATGTTATCAATTACAATTAGAGAAAAGTTTGAGGCATTCATAATATCAATTGATTTGATTTGTTCAGAAGTATTAGTAATTCGTGAAACCGTTATTTTTCCAAGAATGTCAAATGTCAAATTTTGTTGTTTTTGAATTTCAAGAATTCGTTCAGGTCTAAAACTACCCGTTGTATCTTGATATAGAACATTACCTCCATTTTTTATTGCATTTATGCAGATTTGAAATAATAGTTGAGTTTTACCAGTTCCACTTCCACCATAAATGTCGGTAATTACACCATTAGGTATTCCACCAGATAAAAATTCGTCTAATTGTTGTAATCCTGTAGAGATCATTTGTGTAATTATCTAAAAACGATGAAAAAATTTAAGGAATTTCATATTTCATAAAAGAGGCAAGGCTTTTATTCTGGAGAACAACGTAAGCAAAACAAGTGAATAATTAGTGTCACAAACTAGTAGTGCAAAAAGACCATTAACAACTCTTCAAAAAAGCACCAAGAAGAAAGTTACTGTAAGACTGAAAAACGAAGTTGAATACAAAGGAAAAATGGATAATGTTGATTCATACATGAATTTAATCATGACTGATGCAGAAGAACTCCACGATGGTAAAATAATTGCAAATTACGGCAGAGTAATTGTGAGAGGCAATAACGTATTATTTATCAAACTAGAAAACGAACTCTAGGGGTTCTTATGACTAACAATTTTCTGTTTACTTCAGAATCAGTTACTGAAGGTCATCCTGATAAGATATGTGATCAAATTTCAGACGCATTTTTAGATGAATTTCTCAGACAAGATCCAGACTCTAGAGTAGCAGTTGAAACAATGGTAACTACAGATTTTGTGGCAGTTGCAGGAGAAGTAACATCAAAAGCTGATTTTGACAAGAAATCTCAAGAGGAATTAGTTAGAAAAGTAATTAGAGAAATTGGATATGATAACAAAGATTTGATGTTCGATACTGATTCTTGTCAAGTTACACTAAGATTACATTCTCAAAGTCCAGATATTAGTCAAGGAGTAACTGCAACTAAAGAAAAGGAACAAGGAGCAGGAGATCAAGGACTGATGTTTGGCTATGCTTCAAATGAAACAAAAGAACTTATGCCAATGCCGATATTACTTGCACACAAACTAACACAAAAACTAGCAGAGGTTAGAAAAAACAAAGTTTTACCTTGGGTAAGACCAGATGGGAAATCACAGGTTTCTGTTAGATATGAAAATAATAAACCAACAAAAATTGAAACAATAGTTATTTCAACTCAACATGCACCTGAGATTTCACAAGAACAAATATCAAAAGAAATTATTGATAAGGTAATCAAACCAGTTTTAGGAAATCTTTGGAATAACCAGATTAAAATGCACATTAACCCTACAGGAAAATTTGTAATAGGAGGACCGCATGGAGATTCTGGACTTACAGGAAGAAAAATAATCGTAGATAGTTATGGTGGATTCGGAAGACATGGTGGTGGAGCTTTTTCAGGAAAAGATCCTTCAAAGGTAGATAGATCAGCATGTTACATGTGTAGATATATTGCCAAAAATATTGTAGCTGCAGGTTTGGCTGAAAGATGTGAAGTTCAATTAGCATATGCCATCGGAGTTGCTGAACCAGTTTCATTGTATGTTAATACATTTGAATCTAGTAAGATTCCAGAAAAAGAAATTGAAGAACTAGTTAGGAAGAATTTCAACATGAAACCATCAGGAATTATTTCACAACTTGACTTGAAAAGACCAATTTACAGAAAAACAGCTGCATATGGGCATTTTGGAAGAAATGAGCCTGAATTCACTTGGGAAAAAACAGATAAAGCAGATGTATTAAAGAAGGCTGCCGGACTTTAGAAGTTTTCGTATAGAAGAGAATTTTATTCCAGAAATAATTTTTAATTTTTTGTAATCACCCTTAAAATCACCAATTAAGAGATTTAGATCATCTACTCCGAAGTTACTATTAGGATTAGAGATAGCTTCATGGTAAACGGTTTCAAGATTAATTTTTTTAATTTTAGTATTTGTTCCGATAGAAAATTCTTTAACATATTTTTCAAAAGTAATTGATTCTGAACCTACAAGATCTAAAATTATTTTACTGAATTTATTTTTATATATAGCATTAAAAATAATTTGAGAAACATCATCTATGTAAATAGGTTGGATAGAATAATTACCAGATCCAGGAATTTGAATTTGACCTGTTTTGATTTGTTTTTTAAGATATTTTGTAAAAAGATCATCTTTACCAACAATATAAGATGGTCGAAAAATTGTATAATCTAATTTAGAATCAATTATCTGTCTTTCTGCTTTATATTTTGAAATAAAATAGCCAAGAGTGGTATTTTTTGAGACTCCTAACCCACTTGTATAAATAATTTTTTTTATTTTTGATTTTTTACATAAATTAATTATCTTTTTTGTAAATTCAGTATTGGTAAGATTGTAATCATTATCAATTGTTTGTTTCCCAATCCCAACTAAATGAATTAATGCATCAGAGTTTTTAAGTTTAGGCAAAATAGTTTTTTCATCATAGTTTTTTGTAATAATTTTTGTTTCATTTTTAAATTTTTTAAAATTTTTTCTTGAAATTGATATTAATTTTATATTGTTATCTGAGAGATATTTTCTAACATTTCTTGCCACAAATCCACTGGCACCAGTCACAACAACTTGCATATCTTTTACCATCTACTGTTGTAGTTTTTATTTTAAATATATTCTAAAGAAATAATGATAGATATGTTTAGAATTTTAAGACATAATTCGTCTCAAAATCTCAATTCAAAATATATCAAAGAAGAGTTAATACGTCAAAATAGGCATGATTAGCGTGGAAGAGATAAAAAAAGGAAAGCTGCGAACTGGATATACTACGGGTACTTCGGCAACAGCAGCTGCCAAAGCTGCATTACTATCTATAATTAATCAAACAAAAATTGAAAATGTAGATATTAAATTGCCTAAAGGTGATTTTATCAAAATTCCAATTCATTTATGCCAATTTGATAAAAATGGAGCCAAGTGTTCTGTAATTAAAGACGGTGGAGATGATCCAGATGTCACTCATGGTGCAGAGATAGTAGTAGAGTTATCATTTACAGATAAGATTAATGAAATTGAAATTGATGGTGGTGAAGGAGTAGGAATAGTTACTAAACCTGGATTAGGTCTTGAATTAAACAAAGCTGCAATCAATCCAGTTCCAAAAAAAATGATTAATGAAAATCTGAGAGAAATTACAGACAAGCATCTTGTAAAAAAAGGAATCAAAGTCATAATTTCTGTTCCAAAAGGAAAAGAATTAGGTCCTAAAACAGATAATCCAAGAATCGGTATTTTAAATGGGATTTCAATTTTAGGAACAAGTGGTATTGTAATACCATTTTCAACTGCATCATATGCAGCATCAATTAGACAAAATATTGATGTAGCAATTGCAATGGGAAATTATACTGTTGTTCTTACAACTGGTGGAAGAAGTGAAGATTTTGCAAAAAAAATTATAGATTTGCCAGAACATTGTTTTGTACAGATGGGGGATTTTTCTGGATATACAATACAACAATGTGCAAGAAAAGAGATCAAAAAAGCATATGTTGTAGGATTTATTGGTAAATTGGCCAAAATGGCTGCAGGTGTAAAACAAACACATGTCAAAGGCTCTAAGGTGGATATGAATTTCTTGGCAGAGTTAGCTAAGAAATGTAATGCAAATGAAATAATAATTGAGAGCATAAAGAAGGCAAACACCGCCAGACATGTATCTGAAATAATTACAGAAAATAATGTTAAAGGATTCTTTGAGGAAATATGCAATGAGACATATAGACATATGAGAAAACATTCAGAAGAAAAAGTCACATTAGATGTCATTTTATTTGATTTTGATGGAAATATCTTGGCTAGAAAGTTCTAGTAGTAAGGTATTTTATTTAATTTAAGTGATTTTTAATGTGGAAAAAATTTCAGTTCTTGCAATTACTAAAAATGGAGTAAATATAGGATTAAGATTAAAAGAGCATTTTCCAAATTGGGAAATTTTTGCACCATCTAAATTTTTAAATGATAATAAGGAAATAATTTGGTATTCAGAATCTACATCTGAAAAACTTGTTGAACTTTTTAAAAACAATAATGCATTGATTTGTTTATTTTCTTTGGGTGCAGTAATTAGACTAATTGCACCACACTTGAAAGATAAGAAAACAGATCCTGCAGTAATTGTAATTGATGATAAAATTAATTTTGTAATCAGCGTATTATCTGGACATTTAGGTGGGGCAAATGAATTAACACAAATTATTGCTCAAAAATTAAATTCCATACCAGTAATTACTACTGCAGCTGATGTCAATAAAACAATAGCAGTTGATCTTGTTGGAAAAGAATTTGGTTGGAAAATAGACGATGATTCTACAGTGACTAAAATTAGTGCACATATGGTAAATGAAGAAAATATAGGAATTTATCAAGAAGTAGGCAAAATTAATTGGTGCAAGGAATTACCAAAAAATGTAAAAATTTATCATAGTTTGGAAGAAATGAAAAATTCTGATGCTAAAGGATATCTAATAATTTCTGATAGAATTTTAGAAGGAGATTTTCTTAAAAATTCTGTGGTGTACAGACCTCCCAGTCTTGTGGTAGGAATAGGATTGCATTGGGATACATCTAAAGAAATCATAAAAAAAGGCTTGGATTTTTGTTTACAAAAATTCAAACTCAGTGAAAAATCTATTGCAAAATTGGTCTCAATAAAAAAACCAGAAGATGTCAAGGGACTAGTTGATATTGGAAAAGAAATGGGAATTACTGTGGAATATGTGAACAGAGAAGATTTGGCAGAAATTTCTGCACCCAATCCATCAGATACGGTCAAAGCATTTGAAGGAACATCCAGTGTATCAGAAGCTGCAGCAATCAAAGTTTCTGGCGGAAAATTAATTGTTGAAAAACAGAAATTCCCACCAAACTTGACTATAGCCATAGCGAGGATATTAGATTGAAGCGTGGATTATTACTAATAGATAGAGGAAGTAGAGAAAGAGAAGCTTCTGAAGAATTGGAGGTGATTTGTAATGCAATAAAAGCAAAGGGAGATTATGTTTTTACTGAATATTGTTTCCTTGAAGTAGAACCACCATACATTGAAGATGGAATTACAAAATGCCTTAAACAAGATATAGATCATCTAACGATAGTTCCGTATTTTCTGTATCCTGGAAAAAAGGTAAAAAATGCAGTTACAGATGTTATGAAATTTCAAAAAGACACCAAAGTGAAATTTGTTGTCACAAAACCAATGAGTATGCATAAAACTTTGATTAATTTGGTGGAGAATAGAATATCCACAGCATTACAGGAGAATCATGTCACCATTCCAAAAAATGATGTAGATGTACTAATTATTGGACACGGTAGTAAAGATCCTAATGCACAAATGTCATTAGATTATGTTGTAGATGGATTAAAAGAAAATTATAGAAATGTAAATAGATGTTGGTTAGAGATAGAACAGCCTGACATTGTAGAAGGTATTAAGATTTGTGAAAAAAATAATCCTCAGGCTCTTGTAATTGTATTTTATTTCTTACATGAAGGTGCACATGTCAAAACTGATATCAATAATGATCTTTTACCTGCACTTAAGAATTCGAATATTAAAAAAACATACATTACAAAGCATTTAGGAGTTGATGAAAAAATGATCGAGTTGATAATAGAAAGAGCAAAAGAGGTAGAAAATGCAAACTAGAAAGGGTCAATCAATTGAAGATGCAAGCATGCAAATGATTGATGAGGAAATTGGTACTCATCAATATAATGAAAAAGAATGGCCAATTGTTAGAAGAATAATTCATTCAACTGCTGATTTTGACTTTGCAAGAGAAAACAAAGTAATTTTCCATAAAGAAGCTATTGAAAGTGCAATGAATGCTCTAAAAAATGGATGCAGCATTGTAGTTGATGTAAACGGTGTAATTGGTGGTCTGAATAAGCAAAATCCAAAAGATTTTCAAAACAAGATTGTTTGTAATATTTCAAACCCAGAAATAATGGAAATTGCAAAAAAAGAAAATAAAACTCGTTCTCAAGTATCAATGAGAACAGCATTATCAGATATTGACGGTGGAATTGTTGCAATTGGTAATGCTCCAACTGCCCTTATGGAGGTAATACAAATGGTAAAAGAAGGCATTGTCAAACCTGCACTCATTATTGGAATTCCAGTAGGATTCATTTGTGCTGCAGAATCTAAAGAAGAACTAAGTAAATTGGAAGATACACCATTTATCACCAATAAGGGAAGGAAGGGAGGAAGTTCTTCAGCATCTGCAATAATTAATGCACTATACAAGCTTGTAAGAGCAGAATCATCTTCGTGAATGATCAATACAATTTCGCACAAAAATTTTGGCATAATCAGAACTATCAAAGTAAAGATGCCCATATGACGCTAGTGTGTTGTGTTGAATCAGACCATCTTTATGATTTTTAATTCCTTCACCAATATCTAGTTCATATGCAAATTTTGAATCAGAAGAAACAGAATCTAATTCCGAATAGTGAAATTCGTGTCCTCGTAAATTGTGTATTTTATCTGAAATAGTAGTTTTTGAAACTATCTTGCCTTTTGTATAATTTAATTTCATTTTTTTGGTCATTTTTGTTTCTGCATCAAAGAGACCAATCATTTTAAATTTTTTATTCCCATAATCAATAGATTTTGTAAGATACATCAATCCTCCACATTCTGCATAAATTGGAGTATTTTCTTCAGATGATTCCTTTATGATTTTTCTCATAATGTGATTTTTTTCAAGTAAATCACCAAGAATTTCTGGAAAACCACCTCCAATGTAAATTCCATCAGATTTTGGAAGTTTTTTATCATATATTGGACTAAAAAATTTTAGATTGGCACCTTCACGTCTTAATGCTTCTAGATTATCACGATAATAGAAATTAAAAGAACTATCAAGTGCTATAGCAATTGTAGTTTTTAGTTTTTTTATTATAATTTTAGATTTTGTTGGAAGTGGTGTAGGATTTTTCATAATTTGAATAATCTTTTCAATATCAAGTGAATCTGAAATTATTTTGGAAGTTTTTTCAATTTTTGATTTAAGATTTTTTTCTTTTGCTGGAATCAATCCT
>JAICOU010000013.1 GCA_025930495.1 Nitrososphaeraceae archaeon | reverse complement strand
GAAGGCAACAAAAAAGAAATCCAAGACTGCAAAGAAGGCAACAAAAAAGAAATCCAAGACTGCAAAGAAGGCAACAAAAAAGAAATCCAAGACTGCAAAGAAGGCAACAAAAAAGAAATCCAAGACTGCAAAGAAGGCAACAAAAAAGAAATCCAAGACTGCAAAGAAATCTAGAAAATAATTCTGTGTGTATTTTTTAGAATTAAAATAATTTCATTCTCTAAAAAATATTTACTGTATAGTTAGTGTTAAAGTAGGGTTTCTGTTTGTTATTTTAATTAAAATGAAAAAACGTGGTCCTATAATTGGAATATTTGGGCTAATCCTAGTTATTGGTTCCATTTTGATTATGGTCTCTGTTTTTCCAACGTTTGACATTACTGGTCATGATGATTTTTACATTCCTTCTATGTTTGAAGGAATGTTCAACCAAATCTCTGATGATATGCAAATTCTGCCTGGCGAATCTGGCTATTTTTCATATAGTACTAAATCATCTAATGTTCCTCTGTTGTGGGGTGTACAGATAACTGATTACCAAGATGGTGACAAACTCTTCATATCAATTTCTAATGTTTATGGAGATGATTATGGTGTCTTTTCTCAAGATGGTCCAATTATCTTTGAGATGTTGGATATCACTAAATCTGATACACTTAACTTTGAAATTCAAAATCATGGCTCTAGAATAATTAATACAGTTGTAATGCTTTCTGAAGATCCCGATAATTCTAGTGCTCTTTCTAATTCAAATTCACCTTTTATGAATAAGATTTTGCCTTTAGCAATTTCTGGTATTTTGTTTATCATTGGAATTGTAACGTTATTGATAGGTGTAATCCTATCTTTAGTTGACTGGAAAAATATTCAAAACAGTAGACGAAATTTCTAGCCTGTACTTTTTATCTATTTTTTTATTGTGGTAATCGTTTAAAAATCCAATTTATTGTGGATTGATTTCCATCTTACCAAATTTTCCTTTTGTTAGGGACACTTCACCTTTGAACTCATTTGTGTATCCATTTGTAATTACTACTGTATCTCCAATGTTTACTGCTTTAATGTCATCTCCCCATAATGTTAGTTTGATGTCATCTGCTCCATCAGATATTACTGCATCACAAACATCAACTGTACCACCTGTTTTGAGATTTACGGTTCTTGGCTCTCCCTTGCTTTTTACTTCAGCTTTTAGATTAATTCCACTTCTCATTTTTTTTACTTGTGCAACTGATTGAAATTCTGCCATGTATTTTGACTCCAATTTGGACAATTATAAGTTTTTTTAAATAATCTTACATGAGTGATTAAGGAGTATTCTCACATTTATTCAAAATATCCATTTTTTCTCAAATTACATCTTTGAATGGAAATAAACCAAAATCAATACAATGGAAAATACTGATTATGATATATGATCTAAATCCGATAAAATATTTCTCATCTAGAATGTGCCTGTTAGATTCTATATTTCATCAAAATGACTGTTAATACCCTATATTACCAATTATTACCATTTATTACCAATAGTATATATAGTCCCATATGCAACCAGAATCATGACTACACAAATCCAGCAAACAAATCAAGCAGGAAATGTATATTCAATGTACAAGCAAAATGTTCAAAAATATTTTGAAAATGTGACAAAAAATGTACCACAGTATTTTCAATCTATGACACACTTACAAGAAGAATGTGTCAAAGCTTGTGAAAAAACAATCGATGCTTCAATCTCAATGCAACAAGAATTTGCAAAAAAGAATGGATTTTCAACTGAAATCCCAGATGCAATGAAGACCGCATTTGTAGATATTAACAAGCAAGTTGTTCAAGCAAATACTGTACAAAATCAAATTGTTAAAACTACAATTGATGCAACCGTACAAAACATTAAAACATTCAATGATAACGTAAATGCATTTGCTGATTTGAATAAAAACATTGTCCAGTCTTGGATAACCCCACTCACACAAATCAAAAACTAGTGTGATTGGATTTCTTTTTTATTTTTACAAAATTCCGTAAAAAGTTATGTATTTCTGCTCAATAAACACGATGGAAAATGGATACATTGATGAATTCCATATCTATAATCTGTCTTTTTTCTTCATATCGCAAAAATTCTGATTTTTAGGTCAATTTACAAAGAATAATTTTTTGTGGGTTTTCCCATATGCCGAGAATAATAAATTTTTAATAATAAAAAAACTATTTTAAAATTTCCCTAATTTTACGATCATTTTCTAAATTTCACTCTAATAGTAATCGAAAAATATCAGTCAATATTTCATCTCATTGCAGAGGTATCGAAGCCCGGTCAACCGAGAAGGACTCAAGATCCTCAAAAATAGGAAATCCTTTCTCTCAGGAGTTCGTGGGTTCAAATCCCACCCTCTGCACTAAATTTACTTTAATGAATCTAGAGAATAATTTGAATAATTTTGAAAATTAGATGGCAATAGGTTTTACTTTGGTGATGGAATGCTTTGAAATCTCTTTATGTATGTCTGCAATGTTTTCATCTTTAAATGTAAGATTACATCTAAAGCACTTCCAGCTAACCTCAGACATATGCGGTGTAATGCGTAATTTCCTTATAAGCATATTGCATGATTGTTCCAATTTCTTCCAATTTCTGATCAATGTTCTAAAATTTATGAAATTTTTAGATAAATTACGATCATTTGACAGTATTTTTATGACTAAATGTCAATCCAAGGGTTTAGAAATAAAAAAATCTCATTCAAGAGAAGGATATGGAAGATATTTTTGAGGTATTCGATGGTTTTTCCTATCTTGGACCTCTGATTGTTTTATTTTTGATGAATCTATCGCCAATTCTAATGCCTCCAAATTGGTTAATTCTTTCATCGTTTTATGCGTTAGATGATTCTATGGATATAGTTGTACTCAGCATAGTTGGTGCCACTGCTTCAACAGCAGGACGATTTGTTTTAAAACAACTTGTTTCCAAATTCAAAACTCATTCCAATAATCCCACATCAAATTTAACCGTGATAGGGGATTATCTCAATAAAAAAAAATACGGTTATGTTATTTCTTCATTTGTTTTTGCAGTGACTCCTTTGCCTGACAATATTCTTTTTGTAGCATATGGTTTGATAAAAGCAAAAAGTGTAGGTATGTATGTTGGATTCTGGTTTGGAAAGCTTTTAGCATTTTATGTAATGCTGACAATAAGTCCTGTCATACTTATTCCATTTACAAGAATATTTGAAGATCGATTAGTTGGTATTTTATTAGCTGATGGTTTGGGAATTATAGCAATTATTATTTTTGCTGCAATTGACTGGACTATTCTGTTAAATGAGAAAAAACTTAAACTAGTCAAGCCTAGATTGTGGAGATTTTAAAATGAATGTTATAAATTCACTAAAACAAGAAGTACATAATTTAATGATTAATGATTCCGCACATGATTTTGCTCATATCATGCGAGTATTCAAAAATGCCCAAAAAATATGTAAAAAGGAAAACACACCTGAAAAACTTGTTCTAATTGCTGTATTGTTGCATGATATAGTTTCATATCCAAAATCTGATAAACGCTCAAAATTATCCTCAATAAAAAGTGCAGAAAAATCAAAGAAAATTTTAAAAAAATTTAATTTTACAAAAGAAGAGATTCAAATAATTTCTGACGCTATTCGTGATCATAGTTTTTCTAGAAATAAAATCCCTTTAACTCTTGAGGGAAAAATTCTTCAAGATGCTGATCGCTTGGATGCAATTGGTGCCATAGGAATTGCTAGAGTCTTTGCTGTAAGCGGTTCTGAGAAAAGACCATTTTATAACGTTAAAGATCCTTTCTGCAAAAATAGAACCACTAATGATAAAATTTGGGCATTGGATCATTTTTATCAAAAATTACTCAAATTAGAATCTCTTATGAATACAAAATCTGGCAAAATTGAGGCCAAAAAGCGAACTAAAATACTGAAAAACTTTTTGAATGAACTAAAAAAGGAAATATGATATTCTTATTTTACTTCCATACCGTAATTTCATTTTTTATCTTTTCTAATTTTTAGAATACTTTCATTTTATCCATAATCAATATATCTGTCATATCTCTTTTCAACTTCTTTATTCAAACCGGACATGATTTTTTCGTATTCTTCTTGTTTTCTTATCTGAATGTATTTTGTTATCTCTGCAAATTTCTCATTTGCTTGATATGATTCAAAAACTGATTCCATCATTTTTAGATAGTCTAAAACTTTTTTCCTATATTCTTCACGAGTAGGTTTTTTCATTTTATTTAATCTAAACCAAATTACTGCCCAGCTAGAACCTACGATATGCGGTAATACGTCAAAAGCCCTTTCTATCTCAAAACGTTCATCATTTCTCATGATTTTGAAGAAATTTTGCTGCTGATTTTGCAAAGTATGTTACAATCATATCGGCACCAGCTCGCTTAATGCCATATAGTATTTCTTCTGTAATGTCTTTTTCATTTATCCATCCTTGTTTTGCAGCACCTTTTACTAATGCATATTCCCCAGATACACTATAGGCAGCAATTGGAATGTTGAATCTTCTTCTAGTTTCTGCTATCAAGTCTAAATATGCTAAAGCTGGTTTGATCATTACAATGTCTACTCCTTCATTGATGTCTGTTTCGATTTCCATCATTGCTTCGCGTGCATTTGTAAATGGAACTTGGTATGTCTTTCTATCGCCAAATTTTGGCGCACATTCTGCTGCGTCTCTAAAAGGTGAATAAAATGATGAACGATGTTTTGCTGAATGTGACATTATGGATACATCTGTGAATCCTTCATTATCTAATGCCTTTCTTATTGCTGTTACCTGTCCATCCATCATTGCAGAGGGTGAAACTGTATCTACCCCTGCTTTTGCTTGACTAACAGCAATCTTTGCTAGTGTTTCTAGACTAGAGTCATTATCTATTTTATTTTCTTTGATGATCCCACAATGACCTGTGGATGTAAATTGACATAGACAGACATCTGCCATTATTACTATTTTATCTCCAAAATTTTTTCTAATTTGAGAAATTGCTTTTTGAACAATTCCATTATCATCAAATGCTGAAGTGCCTGCCTCATCTTTCTTGGCAGGAATTCCAAACAGCATAATAGATGGAATATTCAAATCAGAAATCGTACCAACTTCATCATTGATGTCTTCTAGAGGTAATCTCTCAATTTCTGACATTGATTCAATTTTGATTCTAGATTTTAGATCTTCTTGAACAAATACTGGGCAGATTAGATCTCTTGAAGTTAAAGTAGTTTCCTGAATTAATTCTCGCATTTTCTCAGAAGTTCGTAATCTACGAAGACGTCTAGTTGGAAATGACATTATCAAATTTTCTTTTGGGTAAGATATAATCTTAGTCTAATTCATTCTGTTTTTTTATAGTCAAATAGTTTGCTTGCCATTTCAATAATGTCTGGTTTACCTTGCTCTGATGCCTTGCGGATATTGTTCATTGGTGTTGAAACAATGCTTTCTACAACTGCTTTTGTTAGTTCTTCTATGATTTTGATCTTTTTCTCATCTTTTTCATTAAGCATCTGAAGTGCTTTTTGCAATTCTTTCTCTCTTAGTGAATCAATATTTTTGAATACATCTTTCACAAGTGGTTCTGCGTCTAATCTTTTCATTGAAGCCTCTAATACAGATACTTCCTCACTAATTATATTTTCAACACTTTTTACTTTATTTAATCGCGATTTCATATTTTTTTCAACCATTTCTGCAATCTGATCCAAATTCATCAATTTTACCCCTCCTATAGTTGCAACTTTCTCATCAACTGTTCTTGGATTTGATAAATCTAGAATCATCATTCCGTTTTTCTTTTCTTGCATTGCTTTTGTTATCCTATCCTGTGTAACAAGAAAATAAGGAGCAGTTGTTGCAACAAACAAAACATCATAATTTTCGAATCCAGTTAATACTTCTTCAAATTTTATTGGTTTTCCTCCCATAGTTTCACAAAATGCTTGAGATCTATCCATTGTTCTGCTAGCTACTACAAAATTATATCCTCTACGCCCAAGTGATTTTGCAACAAGTGTTGATACTTCCCCGGTTCCAATTAACAAAATTTTCTTTAACTTTAACTCATCAATGTTCTCTTCTGCCAATTTTACTGCCATTGATCCTACTGAAATTCCACCGCGGTTAATTCCAGTAGAATTTCTAATCCTAGTTCCAATTCGTATTGCTTTATCAAATAAATTATTAAGATGTTGACCTGACGCTTTTGCATTTCTAGCTGATGTGATGGAGTTTTTTATTTGACCTAGGATCTGTTCTTCTCCTACTACCATCGAGTCTAACCCTGATGTTAGTTTTAGTAAATGATGTAACGCTTCTCCATTTTCCACAAATTCTATATTTTCTTTAAATGCTTCTTCTTCCAAACCTGTAAGTGAAGCCCAAGTTTTTTTAATTTTGTTAACATCATAATTTTTTGCTTTACCAAATAGCTCTATTCTATTACAAGTTTGAATAATAACACATTCATCTAACCCTGAATGCTCTTTGAACTGTGTATATGCACTTTCTAAATCTCTTATGGTAAATCTTTCAAGAATATGAATAGGTGAGTTACGAAAAGTAACACGTGCATTGATTATGTTTTGGTTCATTTCCAATCCCTCAATATTGTAATTGCTCGCTTTTCAGCTCTTTTCAACTGATCGTCTTTTATTAACTGTTTAATCTCTTTATCATTCATAATACTGTTCAAATACCTTTTTCTCTCTTTTTGAGCCAAGATCGTGTTTTTAGCATACTCTCTTGCAATATTTTGGATTTTTATATGATCAATATCTTCTTTCGTGATTATTTTTTTGAATATTTTTTCAGCTTCTATTTTCAATTTTTTTGACATGGCTGGACTTTTACCACCTGTAAAAATTGCGATTTGAATTTCGTTTTCAAAATTTATGATTGCAAGATTTGCAAAATCACTTAACTCTGCATTGTCTGCACTATATGCGATGATCTTTTTGCTTTTGGCATAGTTAATTATTTTCTGATTCAATTTTTTATCATTTGTTGTTGTGATTATCATATATGGTTTGTAGATTGAAAGTTCAGATGAATTCTGAATTTTCTGTTTTTTTAATGCTATTTTTTTATTTTTCACTAGTGTTTTTATCTGATTGTTTATCGCATTACTAATTACTAGAATCTGGCAATCTTCCTTTAATAATGAATTAATTCTCTTTAGAGCTTCATTTCCGCCACCAAGAACAATGACTAATCTACCATGTAGATTTAGATTAATTATCACCAATCAAAGGGACAAAAGTTTCTATTTATAGATTCAAATCAGATGCGTAATATTCTAGCTACATTTTTAATTGAATGGGGTAATTATTGAGATATTGGCTCAATCTCTGGATAATCTTGATAAAGAGATTCTTAATGAAATTCAATGGACTTTTCCTCTTACTCCAAAACCTTTTGACAATATTGCAAAAAAATTTGGAACTTCATCTGAAATTATTAAAGAGCGTTTAACTCATCTTAAAAAAATTGGAGTGTTGAGACAACTAAGTGCAATATTTGATACAAGACGTCTTGGATACAAAAGTTCCTTGGTTGCAATGGAAATTGAATCTGATAAATTAGAATATGTTGCAAATCAGATCAATCGTCATCCCGGTGTAAGCCATAATTATGAGCGAGATCATCAGTTTAATCTCTGGTTTACTTTGGCAGTACCGCCTGGTTCTGATTTGAAGACTGAAGTGGATAAATTTTCTGTATTAAAAGGAATTAAAAAAGTTAGAATGTTGCCTACTATTCAATTATTCAAGATTGGTGTAAAATTAGATATGGTTGATGAAAAAAAACATGATATTGCTCCAACAGAAGAAAAAAAAGAAATTAAAAATGTAAAATTTATTCCCACTGAACAAGATAAGGAATTTATCCGTGAGCTACAAAAAGATATGGAAATCATTGATAGACCATTTCTAAATTCTGCAACAAAACTAGGGCTCACTGAAGATGAATTATTTGAGAAAATGAAATACTATGAAAGTATTGGAGTGATGCGAAGATTTGCCGCAATTTTAAGACATAGAGAGGTTGGATTTACAGCAAATGGGATGATTGTTTGGAATGTCTCTGATGATAAAATTTCAGAAGTAGGTTCAAAATTAGGTGCGTTCCCACAAGTAAGTCATTGTTATCAAAGACCCACATATCCTGATTGGCCATATAGTGTATTTTCTATGATTCATTGTAAATCTGAAGAGGAAGCAGGAGAAATGGCAAAAACAATACAAAACCAAATTAATGTTGATGATTATAAAATATTATTTAGTACACGTGAATTTAAAAAAACTCGAGTAGAATACTTTGTTGAAAATAATTTTAGTCTAGAAGAAACAATTCCTGTATCTTAAAATTCATTATCATCATGTCCTACTACATGAATCATACAAAAATATTGGTCATTCATGTTGCAATAATATGCTGAATCATCACCACAAATCTTACATGCTGGTTTTCCATCATGGTCTGATAGTTTTGTATGGTAGACTTTGCTTCTAATGGTTATGTTTGAATTCTTGTAAATTCTTGTTATGTTCGAAAAATACTCCAAGTCTGATGGATTTAGATCCTCTTTATTTTTTATTTTTTTAATTATTGCATTCCATTTTTTGTATTCACCAATCTTTGCAAGTTTCATCTCTTCAATAACGTCTAATGTTTTAATTAGATCAATTGATTTGTCCATCTGAAAACTAATTTGCTTGTGTTGCTTTTAATTCGTATGAGGGCCAAGTATTGTATAGATCATCTATTTCTTTCATATCTGAAGAATTTAGATATCTTCCATCTGATATTGCAGCAAAAGTTTCAATTTCTTCTACACTTACTACCGTGGGTAAAACTGATGCGATTGCTTTTTTTGACAAGATGAATTTTATTGCAAATTCTGTAATACTCAACCCATTACGCTCAGCAATTGGTCTGAATTGCTCTACTTTTTGTAATGCATCTTGTCTCCATTCTTGTTTTCTGTCTTTTCTGTGATCATTACTTGGAATTACTGTCTCTGCCTTTACTTTACCTGTTAAAATCCCAGACGCATCTGGTACTCTAACTAAAATTCCAACATTTTGTTTTTCTGCTTTCTCAATTAACTCATTTCCAGGTGTTTGCTCTAAAATATTATAGACTGTTTGTATGGCAGAAACACTTTTTCTTTCCATTGCTTCTAATCCTTCTTGTGTCCATCCTATTGCTGGACCCAATGCAACTTGTGATGATTTTATCTTTCCTTCTTGAATCAACTTATCAAATGTATCAAAAGTGACATCATTTCTAATATGGTTTAATTTTGGATTGTGCATTCCGTATGAATCAACATAGTCTGTCTGTAACCTTTCTAGTGATGCACTTAGTGCTTTTCTTGTAAATTCTGGTTCAAAACTTTGTGGTAATTCTGTATGACCTATTTGCTCTACTTTTGAAAAATCATATCCGTATTTTGTTGAAATGACTACTTCTTCTCTCATTCCTTTGAATACTTGACCAATAAGTTTCTCGCTTATTCCTTTACCATACATATCAGCTGTTTCAAAGAAATTAATTCCTAAATCATATGCTCTTTTGAGCATGCGTTTTGCTTCATCTTCTTCAATTTTCTTACCCCACCAATCAAGACCTATAGTCCATGCTCCAAATCCTATCTCTGATACTTTGATTCCACTTTTTCCTAATGTTTTGTATTTCATTTTATTGTCTCCTTGAATTTATCTAGTCTTGATTCTATTTCTACATCGCTCAAAACTGCTTCTCCCACTGGAATTTCTTCATTTATGTTTATCCAAGATTTGCAGCCCTGATATTCAGATTTTATGGGAGTATTAAATTCCGGAATTTTATAGACTTTTAAAAATATTGCTTTCATTGGATTGTCTGGTTTCCAATTTCTTCTTTCATTGATGTATGAATCACTCCAAATATGAAATGATGATAATTTTTTGATTATTTCCTCCGATAAGATATCTGCTTCTGCTAATACCTCTGCATATGATGTAATTCTATTAAATCCACTTTTCGGTGGATTTAATTTTACTTGTTCAAGATATTTATGAAATTGTGGTTTTATGTGATTATATTCTTGATGTTCTTGTGTAGGAAATAATGTAAATTTTTTTGTTTCAATTCTAAATCCTGATGCTATATCTAATATTCCTCCCTTTCTGAGTAGAACTGTTTGGTCTCCGTTTTCTAGAGCATTAACTACTGTTGCCCACTCTTTTAGAGATTCCACTAACCAAGACTTCCTATTAACGGGATGATGTCTTTTTTAACACACACAATCATGGGAGTATCTTTTTGAACATATCTTGAAACTCTTGTTTCTCTTAAATCCATTATCAAATCCTGAAAATCTCTAATTTGATCCACTTCAAATGCTAACATAAAGTCCTCATCATGAATTCCAAAAGAATATGTTGTGTTTAGAATAATTTGCGGATACTTTCTACTGACTTCTATGTGTTCATCCATTATTGCTTGTCTTTCTTCTTTTGGTAGTAAGTACCACTCTCTAGTTTTTGTGAAAGGATATACAATTACATGTTTTTTCACTTCATTGTCTGCAATAAAACCAAGTGTTTTTCCTGTTTTTATATAAATTGACGGTCTAGTGCATGACAAATATGTTTTTGATGGTATAATGTATTTTCCAAAAACAGTTGTGTATAATTTTTCTATTACGCTTTGAATTTCTTCAACTGTCTTTGCTGCAAACCAAAATAGAAAATCTGCATCATCTCTTAGTCCCAGGGTAGAATACGTTCTGAATTTTATTCCTGAATTCTTAATTACATTTTCTACCTCTTTGGCTGATTCTTCTTTTGCCAAATCTGCCATCCATCTCCATTTAGGATCTACTTGAAAGAATGAAAAATTGAAAAAATACTGTTCACTGTTATTTTCTTCCATACTTTTCCATTTTTAAAACCCTATTTAAACAAAAACTTGATTTTCTAATGTTGTATCTGTATAATTTTTTGTTTAGATTTATGTCCTGTTTTTATTTGAACTAACGATGTTGATATCCCAAAATGTTTTGCTAGTTTTTTTATAATTTCTTTATTAGCCTCTCCCTTGATTGGTTTTGATTTTATTCCTATTGTGATTTGGTTTTCTTTAATACTGAGAAATTCTTTGTTAAATTCTACATTTACCTCATATAGTACACATGTCAAACTTATCTCTGCTTGTTAATTTTACAAAAACTATAAAAATTTAATTAGACTTTTTGCTCTAAAACCCAATCATATCCTTCGCTTTCTAATTTATCTGCCAATGATGCATCGCCTGTTTTTAAGATTTGACCTCTAGCAAAGACATGAACATAGTCTAATTTATCTAAGAATTTTAAAATTCTTGCATAATGAGTAATTACAATTACTGTTGCATCTTTTCCTGAAACTTGACTTATTGCCTTAGCTACTGCTTGAACAGCATCTATGTCTAAACCCGAATCTGGTTCATCTAAAATTGAAATCTTTGGTTTTAACACTGCCATCTGTAACACCTCTGCGCGTTTCTTCTCTCCTCCTGAAAATCCCTCGTTAAGATATCTGGAAAGAAATTCTTCTTTCAATCCAACTTTATTCAAATTTTCTTTAAGATATTTTTGAAATTCTCTTACTGTGATGAACACTTCTCTGTTTTCTCCTTGTAGTGCCTTACTAAGTGAATTATAAGCTGTTCTGAGAAAATGTGAGAATCCTACACCTGATACTTCTGTAGGGTATTGAAATCCTAAGAACAATCCTTTTTTTGCACGTTGATCTGCAGATAGTTCTAAAATACTTTCACCATCTAACAAAATATCTCCTTTGGTTACTTCGTATTTTGGATGTGCAAGTAATGTGTATGCCAAAGTACTTTTTCCAGAACCATTAGGTCCCATTATGGCATGTACTTCTCCTGGGCCTGTTTTCAAATTAACTCCTTTGAGAATCTCTTTACCTTCACGTGTGACATGAAGATCTCTAATCTCAAGTACTGCCATGATGCATTTTGTTTCGTTTCTATATATAATACCGACGAAATTTAGCTAATCCTAATAGGATCTTCTGAATAATAAAATGAAAAGGGGGGATTAAATTTTGGCCAGAGACGGTCTCAAAGTGATTTTGAGTTTGTAATGTGTTAGAATCTCTTTACATCTATTTCTGATAGTAACTTCTGTGACACCTGCAATACTTGAGACATCTCTTTGAAGGACATTTTGTCCTAACAAAACTGAGGCAACATACAGATATGCTGCAGCAATTCCATTTGGGGCTTTTCCATCTGCAATGCTACTGTCTTTAGTTTTTTCTGCTATCTCCAAAGCTAATCTTTCAACTCTAACTTCGGTCTGTGTCATATTTGCAATCTTTGAGATGTATTTGTCCATGGTAACTACTGGAGCACTCAATTGACCCATTTCCATTACCATAGTTCTATAGTATTTTGCTGCAAGTTTGGTTTTTGATTTGACATCTTTTGGTGTACATATTCCTCTGCAAATTTCTTCTAATGATCTTACAACATCGCATTGTTTGCATGCCATGTAAATTGTAGCTGCAGTAATACTGGCTACTGATTTTCCCTTCACATCAATATGTCCATCTAAATTTCTATATATCATAGAAGCAGTTTCCAAGACGTTTCTTGAAAGATTTAGATCATCACATGTTTCACCCATTTTTGATAAAACATTTGCTAATCTTCTTTCTCTTGGTGAAGAAATACGTACTCGTTGTTGCCATTTTCTGAGATTGTTCATCTGATTTGCAACTTCACGGTTGATTGTTTTTCCGCTAAAGTCCTTTGTACTAATTGATATCTCAGTTGTTATTCCCAAATCATGTTGGGAATAAGTTGTCTGTCCTGTTGCTCTTGCTAGCTTCATCCTATCTTCGAGATTTGAGCTTATTGTTTCTGGACCATGATCTACTATCTGATCTGCGACAACTACGCCGCAACCAGAGCAGATTATTTCACCATTCTGAACATCATCTACTAATGAAGATTGACATTCAGGACAGCTTTGTGGTTGTAATATGTTCATTTTTTTCTTCTCCTAAATTTTTGTGTGTTAGCAGGAGAATAATCAATTGCGAAAACACTTTTGCCAATGTATTTTTTGATATTATTTGTTAACGGAGTTGCTGATGCAAACGGTCTTTTTATTGGACCAATTAATTCCATTACTTTTGCAACTTTAGTTCCTGTCTTGTCACAGAGTATCTGTCCTTCAACTAATTTACCTGATAGTTGAATGATCACTCTGCCACTAGCGGCTAAGTGCATTATTTCGCCTACCTCCTGCAATTAAAAACAGTAATCATCATATTCTTATCATAGACTTCTGTCAACTTTACTTTAGCTAAGAGCTAGATTTGATTTTATTTTGTTTGCTTGGCTCTTTTTGAAACTAATTTTTCTGAAATTTTGTTAAGAATATTTGTCTTAGTGGATCCCTTTGGTAACACTATGTAGCCTGACCTGACATAAGGTCTTCGTGGAAATCTTACTTTTTCATCTGTTTCTGTGATTTCAAATCCTGCAGCTTGTGCAGCTTCTGTTAATTCTTTTAGTGAAGGATCAAAAACACATTTTTCTTTTTCTAATTTTCTTCCTTTAGCTCTTGGTAATGTCTTGTTAAAATAATCCAGCCAGATTACGACATGCTCGTAATCCTTCATTTAATCACTTTATTAAAACTGCGTTAACTATTCCTGTTTGTCCTGGTTTAGAAACAACTCTGCATTTTCCTGCCTCTGTTTCTAATATTGCACCTTTTGTAATGATGCCTCTTCTTTGGTAATCATTGTTTGTAGAATTTTCTAATACTTTGAGAATTTTTATCTTCTTTACTTTAGAATCTCCTGTTGCTAAATTGACAAAATCAATTGTTTTCAAAGCTGATTTTTTATTATTGCCTCTAACTCGTCTTGTGATTGTGACTTGAGCTCCAGTAACTGGTTCGTTTGGATATCTGTCTATTTCATATTTTCTTCTAATTCTTGCAGGATGTCTTCTTCCACCAGTTATTTTACTGGTTGCAAGATTTTCTACTGATTTTCTCACGACTATTCCTTTAATTACTCTAATTTATACAAAACGCAAAAAGTTAGGCTTAAAATAAAAAATACTTAGTTTAGTTTAGTTACCATTTCATGTGTATAATTTGACTCTGACATCTTTGCAGTTTTTCTTACTTTGGAAAACAGTCTTTGTTTAAGATTTTCCACATCGCCTTGTATTCCAAAGTATTTCTGAAATTTTTCAGTTGTATTGTAAATTTTTAATCTGCCTACATTTTGGTGAGTGATAAAATCTAACTGTCGTAATTCTTTGAGATGTTCGTATACTCCAGAACCTCTTGTTTCTACCAGTTGTTTTGATGAAATTGGTTGCATGTATGCAATGTATGACAATGTTTTCAAAGTTGCATTTGGAAGAATAGGTTTTGACGCATATTTTTTGATAGTTGAGCTGTATTCTGGTTTTAATTGAAACACATATGATCCATCCGGAAGTGTTACCACTTCAAGTGCCTTAAAGACTGATTTGGTCTTCTTCATTATATCATTGAGTAATTCAAACGTCTTTGTTCTTGATTCGGTGCCTGAGGCTCTGATTAATTCTTCTATTTTTAGAGGTCTTCCAGCAGAGTATAGGGCTGCTTCGATCTTTGCAATCGATTCATCATTTGCTTCAATTTTTGCCAATTGTCTCTTTTCCCTATAAAATCTACTTAAAGAAATCCTTTCTTCATTTTTGATCAGATTGTTAACTTCTCTTTTATCAGAATAATTTTGATATCTTCATCTATTTGCTCTAGTTCTATTTTTTCATCTCTGGCCAAAAACAATATTGCAAAAAAGCACCTAATTGAATCTATTTCATCAAGATCTTTTATGATATCTTGAAGCATACCATATCCTGCATTTGAAATTTTTCTAGTGATCAAATCTTCATATTTTCCAATTATGTTTTCAAGCGAAATAAAATACTCTTGAAAATTAGGAGCTTCTATAGGTTCTATCTCTAGCTTGTTTCTTCTGGATTGCGGATTGGCAATTGTGCCAATTAAATTTTGTAATAATCCTAACAAGTCATCTAGTGAAACAGGATAAGTTGATTCATGTCGGTATGGTATGTCGATTAACTCTATATCTACATCAGTTCTTTGTCTAATTGATTTTTTTTCCATTGCAGCGCGTTGCAATGCAAAAATACTTTCTACCTTCATTCTGTAAATTAATGAAGATGACAATGCTGCCATTCCTGCAACTCGTAGATCTTTTTTTCCACTTTTTTCAAGAATTTTTACTAATAAATTCAGAATTTGAATAAGGTCAATATCCCAAACATCTTTTTTAGCAATCGAAGCGGGATTAAATAGAATGTTTACTGGCGCTTGCGAAATACCATCTGGGGTTTGTTCTTCACTCACAGATTAATTCTTTTTTTATTCAATAATATCTAAGGGCTCTATTTTTTTCTCATATCCAGTCAACTCTTATATTGTTAGGATTGAATTGTCACTTTATGAAATCTGCTAGAATCACAGGTCCTAACGAACCCTTGAAAGTTATAGAAATACAAACCCCTCATCCTAAAGATCATCAGGTATTAGTCAAAGTCAAAGCAGTAGGGGTGTGTCATAGTGATTTACACCTATGGGAAGGCGGCTATGATTTAGGTGATGGTAAATTCATGAAAGTTACTGATAGAGGTGTCAAATATCCTGTTACTCCTGGGCATGAAATTGTTGGTACTGTTGAAGAATTTGGAGATAATGTCAAGGGTTTTTCAAAAGGTGATCAAGTATTGGTTTATCCTTGGATAGGATGCGGTGAATGCCCTGCTTGTAAAGTTGGCAATGAAAATTTATGCGATGCACCGAAATCTCTTGGAGTTTTTCAAGATGGTGGTTATTCTGAATATTCTCTTGTACCTCATTTCAAATATTTGGCAAAATTAAATGGAGTTGATCCAGAATCTGCCACTTCCTTGGCTTGTTCTGGACTAACAGCTTACACTGCAATTAAAAAATCAAATCAAAACTCTCCTGAATTTCTTGTAATAATAGGTGCTGGTGGATTAGGTTTAATGGGCGTACAAATTGCAAAATCTATCACCAAATCTAAAATAATTTGTGTGGATCTAGATGATCAAAAATTAGAAATAGCAAAGGAAATGGGTGCTGATTTTGTAATGAACTCCAAAGATCCTGAAACATCTCAAAAAATAATTTCAGTTTGTAATGGTAAAGGGGCTGACAGTGTTGTGGATTTTGTTAATGCTCCACCTACTGCAAAAATGGGATTGGCAGTTCTAAGAAAGCGAGGAAATCTTGTCTTGGTTGGTCTGTTTGGTGGTTCAATGGAATTATCTCTGGTTACAATTCCTCTCAAATCCATTACTATTCAAGGTGCATACACTGGAAATTATAATGATATGGTTGAATTATTAGATCTTGCCCGAAAAGGAACCATTAATCCAATGATTTCAAAAAGATATTCTCTTGATGATGCAAATTCTGCCTTAGAGGATCTTAAAGCACGCAAGATTGTTGGTCGTGCTGTGATTAATCCTTAGTTAAGAATCACTACTCCAAAATGTTATAACATAAAAAAATCATATATCTGTATTGGATTCAAAGACTAACTGTGAGGTAGCATTAACCCATTTGAAAAATAAACAATTTATTACTGCTCATAATTTATTTCTCAATCAAGCAAATTCTATGAAAAAAACTGATTATCTTAAATCTGCACTCTTGTATATGCTTGCGGCTGAATGTAAAACTAGACAAGGAAAAGAATCTAAAGATGAAATTGAACAAGTAGGCAGTCTCTTTTTGCAATATTCTAAAACTAAAAATTCAAAAAATATTCAGGGTGCATTACTTTGTGCATCAAAATGTTTTTTGAGTCTTGGTGAATACGACAAAGCAAAAATTTCATATCAAAAAGCAAAATCTATACTTTCTTCAACTATTGAAATTTCTAGACCAATCGTTATAATTGATGATAGTAAAGCTGTAGCAATGAAACTTCAAAACTATGTGGAGAAATTGGGATATGATGAAATTCTTGTTTATGAAAATGGCAAAGATGGACTTAAAGGATGTCAAAAATTATTTTCTGAAAACAAACAACCTATCATACTTTTGGATATGGGACTTCCTGATATTGATGGTGACGAAATTGCTACAAAACTATTAAAAGAAAAAATAGACTTACAAATTATCGTAATTACAGCTGATGACAAAACCACCAAACGAGTTAATAAAACAATTAGTTCTGGAGTTGCTGCATTTATTCAAAAACCATTTACACTTGATGAGATAAAAAACGCAGTTAATATTGCTGAATCCGAATATTCTTTATTACAATAACAAAGAATACGTTTACCGTCACTATTACTTTCAAATTAAACGATAATCAATTTATTTTTGGATAGTTTTCTCAATAATTTGTTATTATTCTAAAAGAATGCTAAAAAATACCCTTTAATTTTCAAGACTAAATTAAGAATAATTGCAAAAATAAATCTCTAACTAAGTTTTCATAATAGGTTGATAGTTCGTACTAAATGTAAATAAAAAATGGTATGTTATTTTTGTTACATCTAGTAAATTATCTTTATAATCTGGTGTGTAGTAATATGTTCGTTCAGACATTAAGGTTTATTCTGATGGGTTACATCAAAAAGAGATGAAATCGTATAGATGGTGCAAGCGTGCGCTGAGTACAATTGTGACTAGTGCAATTATACTATCATCTGTTGCTATTATGGGTACTATGATTGTTACTTGGGCAAATATGAAACTAGGCAACCAAGAACAGGTATTATCAATTACATTTAATGACAGTACCAACAAATTAAATGAAGATTTTATAATCGAATATGTTTGGTATGATTATGTTCTAAATAATGTAAATGTTACAGTAACAAATGTAGGAATTTTAGCACTAAATGTGACAGAAATAAAATTTATTGACCCTTCAGATTACAGTGATCTTGTAACACTGTCAATCACGGATGGTGGAATTCCAGTACAAAAATCATTCAACACAAACGTTACTTATTCTGGTTTGACTTCTGGAGATGCATTTAATGTAGTTGTTACAAGTGAACGAGGAAATATGGTTCAAAAACAGGTACTACCACCATGAGAAGCAGACGAGGATTAAGCAGTGTGGTTGGTACTGTATTTTTTATAATTGCAATGACTGTTGCTATTGGATACATATCTTATAGTATGGATACACTTGATCAGTTTGCTCAAACTGTTATAGTGAGAGCAAGCGTAAAAGAAGACCAAACCAATGAAGAATTTGAAGTAAGTAAGGTAACCATTGAAAATAATGCATTTGATATTACAGTAACAAATGTAGGACAAATCCCAATTCACATAACACGATTATGGGTAGAAGATGTAACAAGTGGAGTGTCTGCCAATGACGCTGTTCCAAAAAGTTGTTCCATAAAAAAACAACTTGGACCAAAACAAACTGCTATAATCAATACCCAATCTTGCCCTACAATCACAGCGTACGATATCTCATCTTATAAAATGAAATTGGTTACAGAAAGAGGTAAAACCAAAGAATTTTCTGTAAATTCTGTTGGAACCGAACCAATTGATTTACAACTTTTAGTTATGCCAAATACTCTTCCAAGTGAGTTTACTACAACAGTACTTTTTATAGTTAAAAATAACATGTCCTCAAATAATCTCTTGACAAACGTTATACCAAATATTTCTATTGTTGGTGGTGCTACTGCCGAGATTTTATCGGGTCCAGACCCACCTCAATATGAAACCCTCGCAAGTGGTGAAACAGCTATTTTTGAATGGATATTCAAAATAAACGGAGACACTGCTGAGACTAACACATTTACGGCATCACTCCAAAATGGATATCCCGGAAATCAGGTTTCTGAAACTGTAACTATTTCTGACGTGATATTTGCTATTCAGAGTGGTGCATCAATAGAAACACAAGGAATTACGGTTATACCTACTCCTGATAACATTATAATGTTGCATCAAGAAACAGAAGATGCTCTTGATGGACGTCAAATGTCTCCTACAAGTTCAGATATCGCCGGTTTTTCGATAGATACGGGAGTATCTACAACTAACATATTTTATACCAACAATGACACAGCCGTGACTATTCCTGCAGGCAATTGGGATACTTCACTTAGATATATGAGCAAACCACTACCTGATAGCATAAACAATAATCCTGCTAGTATGATTTTCCATTTCGAAGACATGGATGATTCTTCTGGAAATGGAAACTTGTTATCAGTAAATGGGGCACAATTTGGCTCATCTTGTGATAAACATGGTGCAGGTTGTTATACGTTTGATGGTGTCAACGACTATCTATCAATATCACAAAGCACTTACAACAATATTGGTAGAGAAATGGATTCAACAGCAGGATGGTTCAAAACATCCTCAAGCTCATCAAAACAAATAATCTTTAAGACTAAAGGCACAAACGATTTCTACGAAATATTTGTTCAGAGTGATGGAAAGGTAGTCTTTCAATTTAATACAGGTATTGGTTCTGTTACTTGTACAAGCACTAGTACCTATAATGATAATGTATGGCATTTTTTTGCCGCGGTCAGAGATGGTGCAGAACAATGTAAGTTGTACATAGATAACGCAGCAGCTGTTAGTAATTCAGTTACAGGCGGAGGGAACCATCAAGTCGATGTGTTAAGTGGTGTGTTTATTGGCATAGATCCTGATCTATCTAATCCATTTACTGGATCTATTGGGTATGTCATGCATTGGAACAATTTTGCTTTGTCATCCCAAAATGTATTGGATCTGTTTAACTCGGATTATGGTCCAAATGCTCATCAGATGACTTTTACATATGAAGAAACAGATAATGTTGGGACAGTTATAGGCATACCCCTTAAACAAGATAACAATTACATGATTCCATTCCATGATGCAAAGGGAAATCCTGCTGCATGGGCTGCTAATTTCAATTATACAACTAGCATACAAGAAGTTTCTATTGACGCCAACAATAGACTAAAATTTAATTTTACTAGGAATAGTGGGCTAAGTATGATTATAAGAATAGATGACAGTAATATGAATAATCCAAAAAGTTCGTATATCCAAATACCAATGCCCGATGCACCTTTTCCAGCATATTATACTTACGACAATACTATGGATCCTACGGTAAATGTCTACAACACGGGTCCATATGGAAGTTGGTTAACTTTTTTGACAAGGATCACCTTTGATGATATCAATTCTGACAATTCTTTTTCAGGTCATGTAAAAACGGTTGGTGGAGTAGCAATGGATAAGGGGTTAGAAAAAGATAGCATACTCCTAAAGGTTAATCAGACATATACTGTCACATTTCATAGACCTGAAAGTATTCCTGATGCAACTACCGGTCAAGGTCAAAATATCATTCCCACCGGTTATTACAAATTGTATTTATTTTTTAGTGGACATGATGAAAAAGGAAACATATTTCTTAGAACGGTATATTTGGGACCCATACATGTCACTAATTAGGAATAATGCTGGATGGTTAAGCAGATGGTCAAACATCTGATGAATTTATACACACATTGGACACTCAATCTAATCTGGACGAATTAGACTGGACAAAAATTGCCAACACTGTTAGTACATCAGAGCAAACTTCAACATAACCAAACCGCTCAATCACTATGTGCCCAGTTTTACAATAACAATAAAGACATATTCAAAATATTTACGTCTTTGATATCTATCTCATTAATTCTGTAATCTATTAATTCATCAGAAAATTTTTCAACAATTTTTTGTGGCGTATTTGTTTTTGCTGAATCTATTTGAATTATTATGAGCATATTCCATTCCCCTTCCATGTTTGCTACAAGAAGATAATTGTCTAATTTTGTGATGAATTCTTTAATTGAATTCTTGACTGCCTCTAGTGATTTTGATGGTTTTAATTTCATTAATATGACTTGGTATTCATTAATTCCTGAAACATCTGTTAGTACCGCCTTGTATCCTTTAATGATACCACTTTTTTCCAATCTTTCTATTCTTTTTCTAATTGTTCTATCTGATACATCATGTCCTGATTTTTTTAATTCATCTGCAATTTCTTTTGATGGTGTTCTTGCATTGTTGTTGAGAATTTCTATGATTTTCTGATCTACTTTGTCTAAATTTGACCATGCATCATCACTCATAACATAAGGATATTTCACATACTTTTGAATTTTTGCTTAGAGAGTATACATTCTATCAAAAATTGTGAATTTTTTCACTTATTCTTCTAAAATCCAACCTGTTTCTATTTGGTTTTTATCTGATTCTTCTCCAACTCCAGTAGCAAATCTCCATATGAACGGAACCTCTGTAGTCATTTTTGTTTTAATTTTTAACAGTGATTCTATTTCTGAATTTAAATTTTGATCCGCAGAGTCATGTTCTTTACAAAACTTGCATTTCTGATCAAGTGTAATAGGATCTGATTCTATTAATGGATAAGTCATACATGCAAGAGGTCGATTATTGTATATTTTACAAGGAAATCCTCCATGAGGTGATCTAACTGAAGTTTCTGTATCTAGAAAGGGACATGTGTTTCCATTTTGTTCTATTCCCATTAATTGATATGCTAATATTTTTGTAGGGCCAGAATCCTTTTTTTCAGACACCCCGATTCTCGGTAAAATTGTTATTTTTAATCCATTTATTTTTGCAAGTTGTTCTATTCTTTCTTTTTCCTCCGGTAGTATGAGAACTCCAATTTTTCCAAATTTTTTGGTTGGATAATATTCTCTTTCAATGCAACACTGAGAACAATCCTGTATGCATCTAAATTCCACATATTATTTTTATACACTACAAATAAAATTCATTGGAAGTA
The DNA here is from genome assembly GCA_025930495.1 of Nitrososphaeraceae archaeon. Classification (GTDB taxonomy): domain Archaea; phylum Thermoproteota; class Nitrososphaeria; order Nitrososphaerales; family Nitrosopumilaceae; genus Nitrosarchaeum. The sequence continues at coordinate 4,404 of JAICOU010000013.1, read as the reverse complement.
TCATATTTTATAAAAATTATGATCTTTTTATTCTAATAATCCCCACAGTTATATGCTCATAATTGTATTGTATGCTATATGGGTAAGCGTCAAGTCAAAAATGAAAGTGATTTAAAAGAAATGCGTTTGCCTGAAGAGGGTGAACTTTTTGGTAGAGTTCTAAAAATGCTTGGAGGAGAAAATGTCATGGTAAAATGTACTGACGGTCTTACTAGGAGAGGTAGAATTAGGGGAAAACTAAAACGTAGAGTATGGATACGTGATAACGATATAGTCATAATTGCACCTTGGGATTTTAAAGAGAATGAACGAGGTGATATTGTTTGGAGATTCACTTTACCTCAAATGGAATGGCTAAAAGACAATAATCATATTCCAAAAGACTTCTAAACTTCCTTTGATTGATACTGTGAACCTAGATTTGGGTTGCGCATGATTATCACATGTTAGATCTATTTTGATAACTTATCTTAATATACGGAATAATTCTTGTAAAAAGCAAATGGAACAAGGCACAGTAAAGTGGTTCAACCGCACAAAAGGCTTTGGTTTTATCGAAAGAGAATCTGGTGACGATCTATTCGTTCACAAATCAGATGTTGATGGATTCATCAATGAAGGCGATAAAGTCGAGTTTGTAGTCGGCGAAGGTCAAAAAGGACCAGCTGCTCAAAAAGTCAAAAAAACAGCATAGACAATAGATCTTTTTATTAATTTAAGAGTTCAACATTGTTTTCTTAAATTAGTCTATTTTTTATTATTTTTAGCAATTTATAAAAAAACCGTGGTCCCAAGCGAAGGAATTGAACCTTCGACAACCCGGTTTCTGTATGCCTGATATGCTGTTATTCGGTCAGCCATCGTAAGCCGACAACTACAGCCGGAAGCTCTACCAGGCTGAGCTAGCTTGGGACAAAAAAACGAAGTGTTCTAGTATTAAAAAACTATCGAAGGCATGATAATTTGATTACTGATCGTATCTACTTTGATACGCATAAATACCATATTTCAAGGAATGTAGTAGTGTCTGAGCAACAGCTGTCTTATTCTGGCTATGTGTGTGCACCTTATCTACACAACCTAGAATCTGCTAAACTAAAAGAATATTGGATGACTTCAAACAACATTGAGGCATTATATTTTGTAACTGGAACTTTTTCTGATGCTAGTAAGCCATATTTTTCTGATTCAACTAATCATTATATTTTGGGTAAATTCAAAGATAGTCAACACATAGCAGATGATCTCACCGCACACAACCAAGACAAGACATCATTTGTTTTCAATATTAAAGATGAATTATTTCAAAGAGAAGTACCTGGAGAAATAAATTTTGTTACTGTCTATTATTTGGAATATGGTGCATCTGAAGATTTACAAGAAGTTGCAAATATCTTATTGAAAAGAGACAAAATCAGAATTGGTGGACTGGGGCATATGACCTCCTTTTGTTTGTCGCCTTCAAAATTTACTTTTCCATACGCTGAAAATATTGTGATCATTGAGGTTGCAAGTGAAAAGAGTCATCAGAGTGTAAAGAAATACTGTGATCAAACTAAACGCGATGTAAATAGAAAAGGATTGACAATGACTAATTTGTTAAGTCTATCAATTCTGGAAAAGCTAAAGTAGAAAAGTTAAATATTCGACTAAAACCTGCTTCTTCATGAGCAAACCTGCTGATCTTGGTTCATTAAAAATTGGTTCATACATTCTATTGCCCGTCTCTGATCAACCCGATGGTGAGGCTTGTAGGATTACTGAATATGATACATCTAAACCTGGAAAACATGGTGCAGCAAAGGCTAGAATTGTAGGTGTAGGTGTATTTGATGGTAAATCCAGACCACATGTCGGACCTGTTAGCATGCAAGTGCATATCCCACTAATAGACAAGAGAATGGGCCAGGTCATCTCCATTATTGGTGAAACTATCCAAATTATGGATTCAGAAACTTTTGAGACAATTGATGTCACTTTAGTTGATGCTGAAATAAATGGAACAATTGAAAATGGACAAAATGTTGAATATTGGAAAGTAATGGGTCGAACCAAAATTATGAGAATAAAAAGTTAGTTCTGAAACAATTAGTATTCATTTTAGCCCCTATCTCTAAATCTTACATTCGTACAGTAATACTGGGTTTTAGTATCTGCACTATTTCATTATGGGATATATTTGACCTCCACATAGTGGTTTGCAAGGACGTGTTTACCGATAATTTACATTACAACGTGGATATACAAATAACATTCACAGCTAAAATAATGCATATTCAAAGTTAGTATGGGTGCTGATGATGAGCGGAAAAGCCGTCTGATGGTTGATGAGGATTATGAGTAATGAAGCATCCATATTTTTCTTTGAATATCTGTTAAATTATTTTGCAAAATGAATCTAGCAGCACTTTTTTCAGGTGGAAAAGACAGCACATATTCTATTTTCTTGGCAAAAAAACAAGGTCATGAAATAAAATGTCTCTTGAGTGTTTTTCCCAAGTCTGATGAAAGTCACTTGTTGCATCATCCTAATTTACAATGGACCAATCTACAATCTCAATCAATGCAAATACCTCAATTGACAATTAAATCTGAATTAGATGAAACTGACAATGAAATAAACTCACTAGAAAAAATTCTAATTCAAGCTATAGAGAAATATCAAATAGAAGGATTGGTGCACGGCGGTATCCAAAGTCAATTCCAAAAAGAAAAATTTGAAAATTTATGTAACAAGTTAAATCTCAAATCAATCACACCGTTGTGGAATCGTAATCCTCTAGAGTACATGAATGAATTAATATCTTCTAATTTTGTATTTATCATTACCAGTGTTTCATCAGGTGGATTAGATGACTCCTGGCTTGGTAAAATAATTACAAAAAATGACGTTGATGATCTTTATGCACTCTCTCAAAAATTTGGTTTTAATTTAAATTTTGAAGGCGGAGAAGCAGAAACATTTGTTGTGGAATGTAGTCTTTTTTCACACCCAATTAAAATTATCCAAGGAAAAAAAATTTGGGATGGCTATAGAGGAAGGTTTGAAATAGTGGATGCGAGGCTAAATTACAATGCTTGATAGTCTCAAGAATAACCTACGTGATGCAATCAAGAAAATTGTAAAATCTTCTGGCATAGACAAAGAACTTATCAAAGAACTATCCAAAGACGTTCAGAGGGCATTATTACAATCTGATGTCAACGTGAGACTGGTTCTTGAAATTACAAAACAATTAGAAGAACGATCATTAAATGAAACACCTCCTCCAGGGTTGTCAAGAAAAGATCATATTGTAAAGATTCTATATGATGAACTTGCAAAACTGTTAGGCAAAGAAACTGATTTTGATTTCAAACCTGGTAAACAAAACAAAATAATTATGCTTGGAATTCAAGGAAGCGGAAAAACAACTGTAACTGCTAAACTTGCTAAATTTCTAACTAAACAAGGTTACAAAGTTGGTGTAATAGGTGCTGATACATACAGACCAGGGGCATTAGTTCAACTACGAACTATGTGTGAAAAATCAAGCGTTGAAGTATACGGTGAACCAAACAACAAAGATTCTCCTGATATAGTGAAAAATGGTTTAAAACATTTTGAAGAATTGCCTTTAGATGTAATACTAATTGATACTGCTGGACGACATAAAGAAGAAAAGGATCTATTGGCAGAAATGGAACAAATTAACAAAGTTACTGCACCTGATCTTGCAATACTTGTTATTGATGGAACTATTGGTCAACAATGCTTCAATCAAGCGGAGGCATTTCATAAGACAATTCCTGTCGGTGGAATTATTATTACAAAATTAGATAGTTCTGCAAAAGGCGGTGGTGCAATCGCAGCTTCTGCTGCTACTGGCGCACAAATCATGTATATTGGAACAGGAGAACGAATTGATGATTTAGAAAAATTCTCCCCAACTAGATTTGTTGGCAGATTACTTGGAATGGGTGACATTCAAGCAGTTTTAGATTTGGCAAAAAGATTAGAAAATGAAGGAGATGACATTAGACTAAAACGAATTTCAAGTGGGAAAATGAACATGGATGATTTTTTCTATCAATTAGAAGAAGTGACCAAAGTAGGCTCATTGAAAGGATTTCTTGACAACATGCCTGGTCTCTCAGGTATGGTAAAAGATGATCAATTAGATCAAATGGAAGGAAGAGTATCAAAATGGAGATTCATTATTCAAAGTATGACCAAGACAGAAAAAGCAGATCCTGATCTGTTGAATTCATCTAGAATTAAAAGAATTTCAAGAGGTTCTGGTTGGCCAGAACATGAAGTTAAGGAACTGCTCAAAAATTATAAAAATTCAAAAAACATGATGAAGGCATCAAAAGGAAGACAAATGCAAGGTGCACTTCGTCGTATGGGCTTTGGTTAGAATT
>JAICOU010000084.1 GCA_025930495.1 Nitrososphaeraceae archaeon | reverse complement strand
TTCATCGAGTTTACTAATGTAATTAGATGCTGTATTTGTCATATCTGCTTGTTGTCCTAATAGTGAGGATTGACTCCATACAACGCCTGCACTACCCATTATACATACTGCTGACATCATAATGGCTGATGTGATGACTGTAGCCAAACCTCTTCTTTGTCTTACATGTTTCAAATTCATACTGTTATTACCATTTTTGGGAATTTATCCATTAGGTTGTGATTGTAATAACATACAGGTATTGCCTTATTCACATATTAGATTATGGGAATACCATATATGGGAATACTCATATTTTTACTATCTGTAAAAAACAGAAAATGTTAGTTTGACATTATTTTTAGAAAACTATGCCGTAATTGAAATTTTTAACCATGTCTGATTTTTGAAATGGTAGATGAAAAATAAGTAATGAATTCCAGATATAATTATCGTGATTTTTCATAAAATAAAAATCTTAAGAAACATAATCTGTTAGGCGATACAATCGGAAACTATCGATCTCTAGTAATTGTTAATTCATAGTATTGTCAACAATTACTATTATGGTAAATGTTCCAGATGCACCCTAGTAGAAAAAAATGTGCTTGGGCTAGAAAAATCCTAGTTCAAATACAGTTAACTACACAACCATAATAATTCTGATGTGGGCAATCAACAAACAAATACGATGCCTCACTAATCCTATAATCCATAGAAAAATCCATATCAATCAAATCAAAATCTAAATGACAAGGCAAACTTTGCAAAAATGAGGATTTACCTTCTGAATTATTTTTCATTCCGATTCTTTTATTTATAATTATGGTACTGCCGGAAAAATTTATTCTGGCTTGAAATTAGTAAGGATTCTTACAAATCTAGAAACCAATTATTGAAAATTAATCACTTGTTAAAAATATTGTGTCACAATAAACTAGTGCATTCTGGAATTAGATTCTTTTTTGTCATCTAGTTTTTTCTTTAGTTCTAGATTTTCTTTTAATAATTTGTCATTTTCTGTTTTTAATGCATTGACAGAATTTTGTCGACTAAATAATGGATGGCCTGGAGGAACAATTCCACCAGAATTCATGGTTAATAATCCAGATGCATATCTCTGATATGATTGTTGAAATCCTTCTAGTTTTTTATTGATTGATGCGTTTTCTTTAGCAAATTTTTCCTTCATTGGATTTTCAAAAATTTTAAACAATGGATTAGATAGCCCAGGAGGTAGTCTTGGAAATTGTAAAGCAAGATGAGGTATGTTTGGATTTAATCCATATAGGTCCTTTAGCTGTTTAATTGGTAAATCTTCCACAATATTCTTGTTGTTTTTGCTATATTTTTGCCTTGTCTTTAGGCGTTTGATATACCATATAGCTAATTTGGAGTCATTTTAGCTCAATTTGAGCTGATCGCAGATCCTTATAGATTCCTTTTTTAGATCGCAAATACGCATGATAGAATCAACAAAGACATGTATCCGATGTAATAAAAACATCAAAGAAGAAGATCTACATAAAATTGTAATTTATGTGATTCAAGAAAAATTCACGGAACATCATTATGAGCATGTTGAATGTCCAGAAAAGTTTACCGTTTAACCGCCATATTCATAAACTGGGTAAATTTTACCTGTTAATCTAGAACGGTATTTCCATTCGTTGTTTCTCCAAACAATTTCCTTAAATGAACTTTGAGAAGATGGATGCAATCTGTGGTATACGTCGTCGCCAATTAAGATTTGGTTTGGTTTTGCAAGTGATTGAATTTTGGAAGCAATGTTCATTGCAGGACCCATCAAATCAACAGGAGAAGCGTCTGGATTTGAACCATATCTAACAACTATACTCTGACCAAAATCAACTCCAATTTTTACCATTAAATCTGGATAATCATATTGATTCAAAATAGGATTGATACCTTTTTGGATTACTGTTAACATGGATTTTGCACAACTTACAGCATTATCTGCAGCCAAAAGTGGATTCTCAGAAGCAACAAAATATCCAATTACTGCATCGCCTACAAATTTTAAAACATATCCACCATGAAGAGTAATAACAGATGCCATCTCTAAAGCAAAAGAGCTTATTATGATTGCTAATTTGTCTTCAGGTAATTCTAATGTCATTGTAGTTGATCCCACTAAATCAACATAAAGTACTATTATGTCAAATTTGGAAAAAACATTTTTGCGCAGAAATTTTTCTGACTCATCTGTAATGCCAGTATATTCATAACCTTGTTTTAATGCCCCCCAAATTCGTTTCTGTGTTTCTAGAATCATTGTTTCAGAATCCACAACTTTATGTTCTTTTTGGCCAAGTAACACATCTATCAAATTGGGACTGGATTGTTCAATTGATATTTTGGCATCTTGGTCAATTTGAGATTTGTTGGTTTCATCGATTGTGGACATTTTTTATCATCTCATTCTAGCGGAAAATCTGTTTTACAGATAGGGCATTTCCCCCTATTCCCCTTATAACCCTCATGATAATACTGTAAAATCACGGAATTACAAAGATCACAGCGAATTTTCTCTTTAGACATGCATACAATAATCTGATTTTTCTATTTAAGACATGATCTTAAGGTTTAAGGACAGTTGAAATTTGTTATTTCTTGTGCGTTTAGGTATACGATCTCCAAATGAATTTATTCAATATCTGAATAACAAAAATGAGAATATTCAACAGTTATTTCTTACAAAAATAATGGAACTTACCAAATCAATAAGCGTCAAGGTAATGTTAGGGGACGCAACAATTACCGAGCAAAAAACTTTTGAGCCTGCACTTGTAAATGACTTCTATCAAACAATCATTAAAAATTTGAAGGACTGGTCAGTTCAAGAAGTTTCAATTTCAAATAACGAAGATATTAGAAGAATTTTTACCAAATTTGAGATCAGAGAAGGAAATTATCTTATTTCAGGACACATGTCATTACAATATCATGTATTGTTGTACTACAAACCAGATCAGCGTGTCATACAATTGCAAAAAGAATTATCCGAGATAATTGATTTGACAAAAAACAAAGAACAGCAAATGTCAGATAATAGTGATCAATTTGTATTACACAAATTGAAGGATAAAGGATACAAAGATTTTGATCATCAGAAATTATTTGAAATATTTTACGAAAACGATGAATTTAGAGAGAAAATATATAAAGAAATTGAAAAAGATATAGAAGTTGATTTCCAAGATTTATCAAATAAAAAAATAAATCTAATCAAGGAATTGGACAATATGTTGGTTGAAACATATCAAACCAGTCCTGTATTAATTGATGACACCAGATTGATAACAGGTGAAGAAGGATGTTTGTGTACATTTGATATTGAATTTATCCGAAATAAAACAAAAGAGGGCCTCTTTGATCCTCGAAAGATTTCAGAGTCGGTAAAAACAAATATTGTCAAACATTTAGATGAATTTTCTGAGTTACTAGCAGCATAATATTTTAAAAAAACATATTCTATTTTATCTTATGATTGC
>JAICOU010000030.1 GCA_025930495.1 Nitrososphaeraceae archaeon | reverse complement strand
GTAGATTATAGAACAGGTGCAGTAACTCCAGTTTTAACTGCTGAAGAACTTAATTCATCAGTTCCTGAACTTTCTAAAATTGCCAATGTAGATGCTGAGGTATTGTTTTCAGAATATTCAGAAAACATAATGCCAGAACATTGGTTAAAAATTGCTGAGAAATTAAAGGAATATTCAACTTCAAATTATTTGGGCATAATTATTGCACATGGAACAGATACAATGCATTACACATCATCATTTCTTTCATTTGCACTTGCTGGATTTCCCATTCCAATTGCACTTGTGGGTTCGCAAAGATCTTCTGATCGTGCTTCATCAGATGCAGCCCTGAATTTAATAGGCGCAATAAAATTTCTTGTTGGCTGTAAAACAAATGGTGTGTATATTGTAATGCATCAAGATGAAAATGATGAAACAGTTGCATGTCATCTAGGAACAAGAGTTAGAAAGAATCACACTAGTAAAAGAGGCGCATTTCAGACTATTGGAGATAATCCGGCATTCATCATTGTAAATGATCAAATTCAGAGAAATATGAAAGGTGAATTTTTCAAAGTCAAAGAATTTCAGCCAAGGATCAATCTCAATACAAAAGTGGCATTAGTAAAATATTATCCAGGATATGATCCCAATCTTTTGGGAAAAATTATTGAAATGAATTACAGTGGAATAATTTTTGAGGGAACTGGTTTAGGACACATTGGAAAAACAATGTATGATAATGTAAAAAAAGCAAACGAGAAAGGCATTTTCTTAGGCATGACTTCACAGTGTATTGATGGCAGAGTAAGAATGACAGTGTATGAAAGCGGCCGAGATTTACTTGATTTAGGAATAATCCCTTTGGAGAATATGATTCCAGAAGTAGCACTGGTCAAAGCTATGTGGGCTCTTGGAAATTCAAAAAATCTTGATGATGTCAAGCAGACAATGCTTCAAAATATTGCTTCTGAGACATATGATTAAAAATGAGTGATGTAAATGTCTGAATTTTTCATTGAAAAGATTGGATTAAAGGTTGGTCTTGAGATACATCAGCAATTATCTACTAACAAAAAATTATTCTGTAGTTGTACACCACTTGAATCAGATGAATATACTACAAAATTTCAAAGAAAATTAAGAGCAGTTAAAAGTGAATTGGGTGAATATGATCCAGCAGCTCTTTTTGAGAGCTCAAAATCTAAAACAATAATGTATTACGCCAATCCAGAGAGTAGCTGTTTGGTAGAACAAGATGAAGAACCCCCTCATAATTTAGATGATAATGCAAAAAATCTTGCACTAGTAATTTCATCCGCACTTGAGTCAAATATTTTTAGTGAAATCTATCCAATGAGAAAGACAGTAATTGATGGTTCAAACACTACTGGTTTTCAGAGAACTATGCTAGTTTCTCAAGGAGGACATATTGATGTTGACGGTGAAAAAATTGGCATTCAATCAATTTGTTTAGAAGAAGATGCCGCAAAACTGCTTGGAGATAAGGGAGACGTAAGAGAATACAGTTTGGATCGTCTAGGTGTTCCTTTAATTGAAATTGCATTAGAACCTGTTGAGGGAGATTCAAAAAAAATAAAAAAAATAGCATTATCCCTCGGTAGACTGTTACGAAGTACAAAAAAGGTTACTCGTGGAATTGGTTCAATACGACAAGATGTCAATGTCTCTGTCAAGAATGGTGGTGGAGTGGTCGAAGTCAAAGGAGTACAACAATTAGACCAATTAGAAAAAGTAGTGGAATTTGAGGCTAAAAGACAACATGGTCTTGTCAAAATAGCTGAAAAATTACAAAATTCTAATTTTGGAGAGATTTCAAAAAATAATGATGTTTTTGATATAACAAGTGATTTTAAGAATTGTGAATCAAAAATTATTAAAAAATCCTTAAATGATAACTCTATTATCAAAGCAATTCGAGTTAGAAATTTTGCCGGCATGTTTGGTTATTCACCATATGAAGGAATAAGATTAGGAAAGGAAATTGGTCAGATTGTAAAATTCTATGGAATTGGAGGAGTTTTTCATTCAGATGAATTACCAAATTACGGCATAGAAGAAACCGATGTATCTATTGTGAAAAAAATACTAGAAATCAATGAGACTGATGCATTTTTAATAATTGCTGCACCTTTAGTAAAAATTGATTTTGCAATTGATTCTATAATTAAAAGAATAAGTCAAGCAAAGAAAGGAGTTCCTGCTGAAACTAGATTAGCTACTCAAACTGGTGAAACCATATTTCTCAGACCTAGACCAGGTGCATCAAGAATGTATCCTGAAACAGATATCCCTCCAATTATCATAACAAAAAAAGAATTAGAATATACAAAAAGGAACATCCCAAAATCATGGGATGAATCACTTAATGATCTGCAAAAAAAATATGATTTAAATTTACAGTTAACAGAACAGATTTTTGATTCACCATATTTAGAAATTTTTGAAAAAATTTGTGAAAAAACTTCAATAGTACCAACTTTCATAGCCTCAACTCTTTGTTCTACTATTACTAATCTAGAAAGAAATGGTTTGAATTCTCAATTATTAAGAAATGAGGAAATTGTAAAAACTTTTGAATTTTTAACAAAAGGAAAAATTACTAAAGAATCAATTGAAATCATATTTGAAAATATTATGTCTGGAAAATCAAAAACAATCGAAGAGGCAGTAAAAAATACAGCTATTGAGACTGTCAGTAAAGAAGAATTTGAAAAAGTTATAGAAAACATCATCATAAATAACAAAGAAATTATTCAAAACCAAAAAGAGCGTGCAGTTAGTCCATTAATGGGAATTGCCATGAAAGAACTTAGGGGAAAAGTATCAGGGGAAATGGTAAATAGTCTGCTTTTAGAAAAAATAAAGAAGTTTTTGGAAAATAATCAGTCATAATTGTAATGCGGGAAGTGGGATTTGAACCCACGAACTCCTAGAAGATAAGGATCTGAACCTTACGCCTTTGACCAGGCTGGGCTACTCCCGCAATCTAAATTTTTGAAATCTAGAATAAGTTTCTTTATTATACTGTTTTAGTTAAAATACATCAGATTAATCAATTACATAGAAAATGGAATTTAGAGAGATTTATTGTAGTAATTGTAAAAAGATTCTAGGGCGTTATAACATAAAATTCTACAGTGATGATAAAATTGGAGAAATATTGAATACTCATCACATATCTCACGTACGAAATGGTCATCAAATTACAATAAGAAAATTTGTCAAGAGTAGATCATAATTTTAATTTTTCAACAGCTTCAGATAAAGTAGAAATTCTTTGAATGTTTTGATCAGAAATGTGTTGATTCCATGGTTGTGAATATAAAAAAACATTTTTTTTATGTTTTAAAAATTTAATTGCATTTAGTGGAGAATCATCAATAAAAACATCATAATCTAAATCTGCTTTCATTGGACCATCAATTACTGAAACATAATTTTGATAAGTTACATCGTGTAGTTTAAGCCAATTTTTTACAAAAGAATCAGTTGAGGATTCTCTGGCTGTAACAATGTCAACCTGTCCAAAATTTGAAAGATTTTGTGTGGTTATGGATAAATTATCTTCTGTTGGAGGAATATAGTTCCAATTTTTCCAACATGAAGTTAGCTCTTCATAAAAGTCGTATCTATTAATTTTGAATTTTTTCCAAAAATCCCAATTTGTTATATCATCTTTAGAAATATTAGGTCTGATTTTATTATTATAAATTAGCCATGATTTAATCACATCAGCTAGTACACCATCAACATCTAAAGCAATTTTCAATTTTATTACCTATTAGTCATTAGATTTTTGGAATTCATCTAAAAGACTTTTTTGATGTTTACTAAGTTTCTTTGGAATATTAACAACAATTCGTATGTATTGATCTCCTCTACTTCTTGAATTCATGTGAGGTACACCTCTGCCTTTTAATTTTATGATGGTATTTGGTTGACTGCCAGATTCTACTTTAATTTTTTCAGTTCCATTCAAAGTTGGAACTGTGATTTCACGACCTAAAGCAGCATCAATCATAGAGATATCTTGATCATAAAAAATGTCCATACCATCTCTCTTGAATTTTTGGTGAGATTGAACTCTAATTCTAACAATTAAATCTCCATTTATTCCTCCAGGAATTTCATTTCCTTCTTCTGGGACAGTATAATCACCAGTATCTACACCTGGAGGAATATCAAATGATATTTTTTTGGTACCTTTCTTCTTGCCGTTTCCTTTACATTCATTACATGGTGTTTGTATGATTGAGCCTTGTCCCTTGCATGTTGAACATGGTTCTACTGTAACAAATGATGCAAATCCCATGCTTCTACTTCTACGTACCTGACCTTGACCATTACATGTTGAACAAGTATTCTTCTTTGTACCAGGTTTACATCCAGAACCATTACAGATTTCACATCGTATTTCTTTTTGTAAATTAATTTCCATTTTTTTACCATGAAGAACATCTTCAAGAGTTACTGAAGTTTCATAAAGAATATCAGAACCTCTTTGTTGTCTATAACTAGATCCTCCTGATCTACCAAAGATAGATTCAAAAATTGAGTCAAACCCACCACTTCTTCCAAATAGATCACTAAAGTCATTACGTGCACCTTGGAAAATATCATCATTACTGTATCTTCCATCTACACCAGCATGACCATGTTGATCGTAAACTTTTCTTTTTTCAGGATCCGAAAGAACACCATATGCCTCAGAAATTTCTTTAAAGTGCTCTCCAGCTTCAGCAGATTTGTTACGATCAGGATGAAATTTTAACGCTAGTTTCCTATATTGTGCTTTGATTTCATTAGATGGGGATGTTTTTGAAACTCCTAAAACTTCATAATAATCACGTTTTGCAGCCATAAATCATTCTCTAATTGTAATTGATGTATAAATTGTTGAATTTGTTAGTTTTTAGCTTCATCAGTTGAAGATGATTCAGAATTTTGCTGAGAATTATTTTGTTCTTGTTGATTATTTGCTCCAGCATTTTGTTGATCTGAACCAGATTGAGATGCAGCATTTTTGTAAAGTTCGGTTGTAATTTCATTTACTAGTGATTTTAAAGTATCAAGTTTTGGTTTAAGTTCATTAATTTCCTTATCAAGTGATTCTTTAACTTCTTTTACCGCATCAGTAATTTTAATTCCCTGTTCTTGTGAGATTTTATCTTTAAGATCATGATTTACAAGTTTTTCAACAGTGTAGATAAAACTTTCAGCTTCATTTTTTAGATCAATTTTTTCTTTTTTCTTTTTATCTTCGTCAGAGAATTTTTCAGCATCTTCTTTTAGTTTTTCAATCTCTTCTTTTGATAATTTCGAATTAGATGAAATGGTGATTTTTGCTTCCCTTTTTGTGCCAAGATCTTTGGCAGCTACATTGATTATTCCATTTGCATCAATGTCAAATTTTACCTCAATTTGAGGAATGCCTCTTGGAGCAGGCGGTAAATCTGTAAGATTAAAACTTCCCAGAGAAACATTGTCAGTTGCCATGGGTCTTTCTCCTTGGACTACATGGATTGTTACTGCTGTTTGGTTATCTGCTGCAGTAGTGAAAACTTTACTTTTTGATGTTGGTATTGTTGTATTTCTTTCAATTAATGGTTCTCTTACTCCACCTAAAGTCTCGATTCCTAATGTTAATGGAGTTACATCAAGTAATACAATATCGCTAGTTACATCACCCGCAATAATTCCTGCCTGAATTGCCGCACCCATAGCTACTGCTTCCATTGGATCTATACCTGATTCAGGTTCTTTTCCAAGTATTTCACCAACAAATTTTTTCACTAATGGTATTCTTGTTGGTCCTCCAACCATTACAATTTTGTTAATATCAGATTTTGATAATTTAGCATCTTCAAGTGCTTTTTCCATAGAAGGTTTACATCGTTGAATGATAGGTCGAATTAATTCATCAAGTTTTGCTCGTGTTATTCGTAGTTCAAGATTCTTTGCACCTGATGAAGGATCATGTGAAATGAAAGGAAGATTAATGTCAGTTTCCATAACTGTTGAAAGTTCAATCTTTGCTTTTTCTGCAGCCTCTCTAATTCGAGCCATTGCAGTAGTATCTTTAGAGAGATCAACTCCCTCTTTTTTCTTAAATTCATCAAGAACATAATCAATTACAACTTTATCCATATCTGTTCCACCTAATTGTGTATCACCAGAAGTACTCAATACTTCAAAGACACCGCCTCCCATTTCCATTATTGTGACATCTAGTGTTCCTCCACCAAAGTCAAAGACAAGAATTTTCATGTCTTCTTTTGTTTTATCTAATCCAAATGCCAATGATGCAGCTGTTGGTTCGTTTATTATTCTTACAACATCAAGGCCAGCAATAGTTCCGGCGTCTTTAGTTGCTTGACGTTGGTTATCATCAAAATATGCTGGAACAGTAATAACAGCTTTCTCAACTGGTTCACCTATGAAGGCTTCAGCATCTTTTTTTATTTTTTGAAGAATAAATGCTGAAATTTGTTGAGGTTTGTAATTTTTATCTTGAATTTTAAAAGTATAATCAGTACCCATCTTTCTTTTTGCTGCAGCAATGGTACTGTCAGGATTGGTCACAGCTTGTCTTCTGGCAGGTTCACCTACCAAAAGTTCACCTGTTTTAGTAAATGCTACAACTGAAGGAAATGCCTTACCGCCTACTGTAGCGCCCTCTGCTGCGGGAATAATGGTTGGTTTTCCACCCATTATTACTGCAGCCGCAGAATTGCTTGTTCCTAAATCTATTCCTATTATTTTAGCCATGTTATTTCATCTTTATTTTTTTGATATTTCTACCAGTGTCGGTCTAATAACTCTCTTATGAGAAATATATCCTTTCCTAAGTTCTTTTGTAATTGTATTATCATCTAGTTCAGAATCAGTAATAATTGATATTGCTTCATGAAAATTTGGATCAAAGATTTCACCTAATGCATCTATAGGAGTCACGTTATATTTTACTAACAAAGAATCCATATTTTTCAAAATAGAATCTAATCCTTCTGTGTTGATCTTACTTTCTGTAAAAACTTGTTTAGCTCGTATAAAATCATCATAAATTTTTAAAAAATCTAACATGAATTCATCAATTTTTGTATTTACACCTTTTTCAATATCAGATTGTGTTTTTCTATTTAGATTTTGATAATCTGCCAATATATGCTTGATTTTTTCCTCACAATCTTGTACTTTTTGTCTTTCTTTTTCCAAAAGATTTTCTAATTGTTCAACAGTTAGATTTTCAGCAACAGATTGTGTTAAATCATCGTGTGAATCATTGATTTGATTCTCAGAAATTACATTAACTGGGATTTCATCTGGATTATTTTCATCTGACAATTCAAACATAATGATCGATTAGCTAATTTATACTCTTATTGAATAATTTCGCACAAGGGATTAGCTTTAATTACAATAATATTGGTATCCTGTTTATTTTTTTCTATATTTTCAAAATCTATTTTTGAGCATGCGACAATAATGGTAGTTTTGTCACTATGAAATAAATCAAAATTAGGATGTTCATAAGCTTCAACATCACCAATGTAATCACGTAATCTTGAAGTTAAATTCTGTAACATTTCAATTTTATCTCCACGCATTTCATGTTGATCAAGTGTCCATGATAATGCAATTTTTGTTCTGCTGGCTTTTAGATCATTTTTCTTTAATGTAGAGCGAATTTCATCAATTAATTTCTTAATATAACCATCAATTCCCTTAACACTTCCATTGATTAGATACATGAGGGTATTTGCGCCTTCAAATGAGGAACCTAGTGATTTTAAATCAAATAATCCACTAACCATGTTGTCTAAGAAGATTTCTTGAAAATCATCTGAAGAAAGATCGTTTTTTGTAACATCATCTTGTACGTATCTGCAAACTTCTAGAATGCTACTAAGGCTAGAAAATCTAGACAATACATTAATTGCATGAAAGTGCTCAGAAGAAGAAATAGCTACGAATTTTTTTTCTTTTTTTCCAGTTGTCAAAAGATCAGCCAATACAAGATCCTCTTTTCCATTAAAAGAGCCAATGATCTTTGGTTGTTGATTAAGATCTTCCAAAGGATAATAAAAGTAAGAAATTTGCTTGCCTACTTCAAGACCTGTTACATGTTCAAGTAGAGAAATATTTTCATTGTTACCACCAAAACCAGTAGGTAGTGTGTAAATTACAGAACTATTTTTTTTTAAAGAGGTTGTAGCATCTTTGAATTTTGAGTGAATTTCAGTTTTAATGTCTTGTCCTGTTTTTCTAATTCTTGGCGTAAAGAAAAGATACTGAGCTTTTGAAATGGCTACATCGATTGGCTCCATAGCCAATAATGGTTCATCTTCTTTTAGAGAAGATACATTCGGATAAGTTTTAGCTATTTCTGCTTTTAGAGAAATTGCAGATGGTGTTGATTCATCGATAATGTATACATCTGCTCCCTTTATTGCCATCTGACATGCAATGGCATAACCTTCGGTACTAAGTCCATAAACAACAACTTTTGCTCCCCCCATTACACATAAGGCTAGTAATAGACTAAGAAAAACTTATTGAACTTACCATAATAATGGAAAATACTTGAAAATATGGATTGATATTCTAACTCCTAAGCAATTGTTGTTTTCTGAACCAATGATTGAAAAATTAAAGAAAAAACATAATGTTTTGTGTACCTCACGATCATATGATGAAGTCTCAAAACTTGCAAAAATTCGAAACTTTGACTTAGTTTGTGTTGGAAAACATGGTGGAAATGAAAAATATGGCAAACTTGAGGCCAGTACTAACCGTATAAAGAAACTATCTTTGTTAATTGATAAATTTTCTCCAGAATTGGCAATTAGTTTCTGTTCTCCTGAAGCAGCAAGAGTGTCATTTGGCATGGGAATTAAACATATTGCATTTTGTGATTCACCACATGCTAATGCAGTAATGAGATTAACATTACCTTTAATTCAAAAATTATTAATACCGTGGATTATTCCCAAGAAAGAATTTTCAAAATACGGAATAGATGCAAAAAACATTATTCCATATAGAGCAATTGATGCATCTGTTACAATAAAAAGAAGCGTAAACCAAAAAGATTCTTTACCATTTAAAAATAATCACAAGAAAAATATTCTGATTAGAATAGAAGAAGAACAAGCATCATATACACAAAAATCAAGAATAATAATTCCAATAATAAAAGAAATTGTAAATGAATTTGATGAAGAAAATATTGTCATTCTTGGAAGATATGACGAACAAATTAAAAACCTAAGAAAATTATTTGGTAAAAAAGCAAAAATTCTGAAAATGTCATTTGATGGAAAATATTTGTTAGATAATACTGATGTTTTTTTAGGTTCAGGAGGTACTATGACAGCAGAATCAGCTTTACTTGGAGTTCCAACTATTTCTTATAATGCAGTACCAAATATTGTTGAAAAGTATTTAGTAAAAAATAATCTTGTAAAAAGAGAAACAAATCCCAAAAAAATTAACAATATCATCAGAGAATTTTTTGAATCATCTAATGATAATTATAGAAAAAGAGCAAGAAAAATTTCAAATAATATGGAAGATCCCATTAAAAAATTAGTCCAAGTTATTAGAGAATAATTTGAATTAATTTTAGGTCAGAAAGAAACGCAACTAAAAAGTTCATTAAGGGAATAATGTTGCTCCTTTTCATAGCCCTGTAGTGTAGCGGTCAAGCACAGGGGCCTTTGAAGCCCTTAACCCCAGTTCGAGTCTGGGCAGGGCTACCATATTTATAAAAAAATAAACATCAACTGTAACACGAATATAACACTGTGAATTTTCGGATGGTAACAAATGACTGATATCATTTTAGGAATGGGAGAAGTAGGTTCTACTCTGTTTGAATTACTTGTTCAACGCGGCTTTAATTGTGTAGGAATAGACAGCGATAAATCAAAATGTAAAAACTATTCTGAAAATAACCCCATAGAGAATCCAGAATATCTACACATTTGTCTTCCAGGAGAATTAAATGATTTTATAGAAATTACGACTAGTTGGATTAACAAAATTAGCGACTTGCACGTTGTTATTATTCATTCTACTGTAAAACCAGGTACTACAAAAAACATTCAAGATAAATTTGATTTGCCTGTTTTATTTTCACCAGTGCGTGGAGTACATAAAAGATTTTTAGAGGATATAAAAAAATACACAAAATTCATCTCTTCAGATAAGACTGAGATCAATCCTAAAATTAAATTAGAATTAGAGAAAAGATTTCAAAAAATACAATGGATGTCTACTACTAAAACTGCGGAATTAGCAAAAATTTTAGTAGATACAACGTATTATGGATGGCTAATAAATTATGCTCAGATTACAAAAATGATTTGTGATAAAGAAAAGATAGATTTTGATGAGATGTGGAAATTTGCAGATGAAATTCATGAAAATTTGGGAAATAGACCAAAAATGTATCCGGGAATAATAGGAGGTCATTGTATCATACCAAATCTAAGTTTAGCAAAATATGATAATTTAGATATAATTAAAAAAATAAATGAAATGTACAAGAGTCTTAGCGATGTTAAAAATCCTAATAATTAAAAGTCTAATTTTGTAAGTAATTTTGTTGCAATTATGAAAAGTAAAGATGCAACAGCAACTAAAATGCCCATCTCCATAATTACAAATTCTGTGATATTACCAAAAATGCCAGCACGTATCACATCAACCAAGTAAGTAAGAGGATTTAGGTAAAAAGCTGTTCTAAGAGGTTCTGGTGAACCCAAAGCTGGATAAAATGCAGTACTAACAAATGCAAGGAATAGAAAAACAGTGTTAATTATTACGTTAAATCCTTCACTAGAACGCAATCTGGTAGAAATTATAGATGCAATTGAACCAAACAAAATAGAACCAATGATTGCAGCAAAAATAATCATAGGAATTGTAATCATAGTAAATTCAACTGAATCAAAAAATACAGGATACCCAACAAGCGCAATCAGAGATGCACTTACTAATCCCACAATTCCGATAGTGCAAATATTACTCAAAATATAATCAGTTCGTGTAAATGGACCTGACATTATTTGCTCAAACATTCCATGTCTCCGATCATTCCAAATTATTATTCCTGAGATAAGAGTACTATTCATGATGTTAAATCCAATCATGCCAGATGCCAAAAATGTAGGATAGTCAATACTTTTGTTACCAAAAGGTACTGCCTCAATTAATGATGTGTAAGCATAACCAGCAACAAAAATGTAGATTAGTGGAAATATTACTTGCCAGATCAAAAATCCAGGGTTAATGGATATTGTTAAATTTCTATTAACAAGTCTAATTATTGGATGCATTATCACTCACCATTTTTAAAAAGATCTCCTCAAGATTTGTAGGAACCGCAGAAAGATCCTCTATCTCAATTTGATTGTCATTTAGAATTCGTAAAACTTGTAATAATACCAATTCAGACTGTTCTGAACGAATTACAATATTTGTCCCATTATCAAAATCAATTTTACAATCAGCAATATCTGAAAGAAGAGTTATTATTTTATTTTGTTTTTCTAGCAAATGAATTTTTATTGTTTTTTCTTTCCCAAATCGCTTTTTTAAAGCATCAGGTGTATCTACAGTAAGAATTTTTCCTTTATCTATAATAGCTATTTCATCGCAAAGATACTCAGCTTCGCTTAGAATATGTGTAGTATAAAATATTGTCAAACCGGTTTTTACTTTATTTTTTAAATAATCTAATAATTTTCTTCGAGCACTGGGATCTAATCCCACAGTTGGTTCGTCTAGGAATAAAAGATCCATATCATGCATGAATTCACGAGCCACCTGCACTCTTCTTCTTTGACCAATGGATAGATCTTCATTTCTTTTCTTACGAATATCTACCAGATCAAAATCTTTCAGTAGTTCTTTCATTCTTTTTTTACGATCAATTTTTGGAACATTCCACATCATACCATATTTATCAAGAGATTTTTCAACAGTTAATGTTGGCTCGTAGCTAGGTTGTTGTAAGACTACGCCAATTTTATGACGAATCTGTAAAGGATTTGCAATTGCATTTATCCCTAAAATTGTAAGAGAGCCACTTGAAGGCGGAATTAGTGTTGTTAGTAGTTTGATAGTAGTTGATTTTCCCGCACCATTTGGACCTAGAAATCCAAAAACTTGACCAGATTTTACAGATAAAACAATATCATCAACTGCTTTTACATATCCATATGATTTTGATAAATGTTCAACATTAATGCAAGACATGAAAAGAGTGCGATCTTCTTATTAATTTAGGTAATGAGATAAATCGCCATAATTATAGTGTAAATTATTTGAATAAACAAGAAAGCCATAATTTAGCGATCATCTGAGAATCTAATATACTACAAAATATTTATGAAATTTTTATTAATAGAGTTAGTTTACAGACAATGAATTGTCTGAATTTGATATTCTTGTAGGTAAATTACTTGAGCAAAAACCAGAATTAACTAGAGATGGTATTGAAGAGCAAATTAAACACAAAAAAGAGAAAATTGGAGCAGGTTATCTAACAGATCAAGGGGCTCTGTTTTTGATTGCATCGGATTTTGGAATTTCTTTATCAGGACCATTAAAAGTTGAAATGAGTTTAAAGGATCTCTATGCAGGAGCAAAAGAAATCTCTTTAGAAACCAGAGTTCTCAATGTATCTCCTGCAAAACAATTTTCTCGCAAAGATGGCTCGCCTTTTTATCTTAGGACCATGACTGTATACGATACAAATTCAACTGCCAGTGTAAAATTATGGGATGATAAAGCAAACCTACCTGGAATTGAAAATCTCAAACCAGGAGATTTAATTAAAATCATCAAAGCATATGTAAAATCAGATCTTAATGGATCTCCAACTATCAATATTGGTTCAGGTTCCAATATAGAAATAACAGATAACAAAAGTGAGATTCCAACTATAGACAAGATTACAAAAGATATCAGTGAGCTGCAAGAAGGGCAAAAAGATCTTGTAATTACAGGAGTGATAGATGGTGTTGTAAGCAGTATGGAATTTACAAATTCACGAGGCCAACCTGGAAAAGCACTAAGAATGAGACTAAAAGGAAAAGATGGAAATGCTATGAGAGCAGTCCTATGGGGAAAAGACGAATCATCTATTCCAAATATGATTTCTCAAGGTGCCAAAGTAAGATTACTTGGTATCAACATAAAAAATGGGAATCAAGGACTAGAAATTCATGGTAATGATTCAACAATAATTGAAATTGAAGGTGGTAAAGAAGCACAGCCCATAATCGCAAGAATTCTTTCAATGGAAACAACAGATAACGGAAAGAAAATGATTTTGTGTGTGGATAATAAAAAAAACATTTACAACATTATTGATTATTCAAGTTCTACGAGTATTTGTAAGGAAGGTGATGTTATCGAGTGCATGCCATCAAAAGTATATGGAAACTCGGTTACATTAGATAATAATTCATTTGTAAGAAAATTAGAAAATGATGAATCAATTCCATCATTAGCAAAGATAAGAACAAAGATCAATGAAGTTAAAGTAGATGGAAATTATTGTATTGAAGCTATAATACTTAAAATTCCAGAAAGACGAGAAATTCAAACTAAATCAGGAGAATCAGTTCTATTATCAGAGATGTTTGTTGAAGACGATACTGGTCAAATTTGGGTTAAAGGATGGAGAAATCAAGCTAGACTAATAGACAAATGTGGATTGGGGGAAATAATTTCAATAACAGGTGTAAATGCAAAAGCAGGTTTAGAAGGAAGAATTGAGTTATCCCTTACAGCATTTTCTAAAATTACAAAGAAAAATTAAGAGTCCCAAAATCCTCTAGTTACAACATATTGTCTTTCAGCCTCGTAGATTTGCTTAAAGAGATGTTCTTCGTCTATCATATTTCGCAATATACGTGCTGCAGTATCAGCACCTACTCCATATCCAGATATGACAGTGATTGCAATTTTGCCAAAATTTTCTATTAAAGAAGAGACTTTCCAGGCTCGATCAAACTTGTGTTTTTCATCTACAGAAAGTTTTTTTCCTTCATGTTTTTTACGTATTATTTTTGGAAGATCATAATCTGAATAAAAGGTGGCAGTAATTTGTCTTGCTTTACAATAAGGACAGATCAGTGTATTTTTGACCTCGTTTGTCTCCATTACTCGCTCCCATTTCCCACATCGTGCACAAATAAGACGATGTTTTGTCTTTGCCAATCTTGCTTTGACAAGATCAAGTATTCCTTTGTCAAGATTGGCAGGAGATGAATAATATTTTGCAGTATGATCTAAAATCGGTTCAGCTAATTTGGAGAATTTATCTATTTCTAGCCATTTAATTATAATTTCATTATCTCTAATTTTTTTAAGGATTTTATCAGTATTTTCAAGATCATATTTATCATGAAATAATTCACGTAGTGCTTCTTTTACAAGAGAGGTTTTAGCATATCTTTCATATAAAAATCGAGCTGATTTTTTTTCATAAATTGCTCCCCTTCCAACAACTCCAAATTTTTTTGCAACACACCATGTTTTCCAATTTACATTATGAGTTCCTGTCAAAGACGCAGTTACAATTGAATAAAGATCATAATCGTCTTTTATAATTTCAAGAAAAAGTTTTTCAGAAATTCGTGATCTAGAAGATAAAACTATTCTGTAACCATCAGAACGCGAATCAACCATGGAACCTAACACTGAAGAGATCATTGAAGAAAGCAAAGTAGACAATGTTGAATTGATTTTTGTTCCAAAACAAGAATGTATTACTATTGAGCCTTGTGAACGGCTAGACTCTATTACAACATTTTTTTCATCTAGAATTTCATTAAAACTTAATTCTTCAATAGTTTTATTGATTAATTTCAATGATCCATTTTTTACTTTGCTACGAAATACTCCAACTTTTTTTGCAGTATTATAATCAACGGGAATACTTTCCCCTTCCCAGTAAGGAACAGTTATGCCTCCTCCTCTAAAAGGCTCAACATTTACTGAAAATGATTTTTCATCCACATTGAGTATTCTCCATTGAGAGCCCTTTAGAACGAAAATATTGCCAGAATCACCAAAATCACCTACAAATCTTTGATCCAATGTTCCAATGATTTTTTTCCCAACACTGTCAAATACCTTGAATTTAAGAATATCAGGAATTGTAGAAAGATTTTCAAAGTAATATTTGAAAGAACGGCCTTTTTTCCAGAAAGTCATTTTTGTTCTATCAAAGAAGATCAAATAGTTAGAATCAAGCAAATCTAAAACGCCCAATAAATCCTCTAGTTGTAAATTTCTAAATGGATACGCGTTGTTTATTGTTTCTAATGCTAAATTTACAGGGATTTCTCCGAGTTGCATTGTCATGCCAACAAGATGATGTGCAAGTACATCTAGAGAACCATCATGAATTTTTTGCTCTTCTATGGAACCTTCTTTGATACGATCTAGTATTGCTCTTGCTTCAAATTCATCATCAGAATTGTTTGTAATTATTAACCCCTTGGCAGAAGTATCTCTGTTATGTCTGCTACGTCCTATTCTTTGAATTAGTTTTGATACTTGTCTAGGAGAACCATAATGAATTACCAACTCTATTGAACCTATATCTAATCCTAATTCAAGTGAAGAAGTACAAACCACAATCCCACGTTTTCCTTCTCTTAATGTAAGCTCAGTATCCTCTCTGACCTCTTTTGACAATGATCCATGATGTAATTCTATATTGATAGATGATTTTTCTTTTAGAATAGAAG
>JAICOU010000020.1 GCA_025930495.1 Nitrososphaeraceae archaeon | reverse complement strand
TCGTCAAAAAGAACAGCAGCTGTTCCACCTTCTGCAGATACGGAATGTGAACGCATGACTTGAAGTTTTGAAATTATTCCAATCTTGATTTTTGGATTCTTTCTAGCAGCCTCTATTGCGGCTCTTAGGCCAGCCAATCCAGAACCACATATTATCAAATCAAATTCAATAGATTCGACCATTTGTCAGACTGACTACCTAGAAAGCGGGTTAAATATGTAGTAATGAGGCGTGTAATTGGAAAAAATTATTATATATCGCTAGCGATATTGTTAGTTATGATTTCAGAGTGGTTTCAGAGAGTTGGAAGTTCAATACCAAGAGGATTTTCAAGATATTTCATCTTAGAACTGCTAAAAAAGAAAGCACATACTGGAAAGGAGATCATAGATTATGCAGTTGAGCAAAGTAATGGCATATGGAAACCTTCACCTGGTTTGATCTATCCGTTATTGGGAAGATTACTTGATGAAGGTCTAATTGAAGAAACCAAGGATGGGAAATATCAACTTACAAAAAAAGGGATAAAAACTGCAGAAGATGTTGACAAAATTAATGACATTGTTAGAAAACAATTAGACGTTCTTTTCAGATTAGGCAATGTTGGAAGATTTGTTGCAATGGATCTGTTAGAAAAAATGTCTACAATCGGTTCAATTCTTAACTCGAATTTTGCCAACATGACAAATGAAGAAACTCAGAGATATAGAAAATTCTTAGAATCAGAGATAAAAAAAATAGATGAAAATAAAACAACCAAAAAGGGAAAAGAAATCAAGATAGAATAGATTTTTGTCTTTATTTAGATATTTTTAAAATCATAAATAATTCATTGTAAAAGTAAAACCATGAAAAATTTGAAGACCATGTTAAAGGCAGATAAACCTCTTGTCATTCCAGGGGTCTATGACGCAATAGGGGCAAAAATTGCGGAAAAAGTGGGATTTGAAGCCATGTTTCAAACAGGATATGGAACTTCAGCTACATTATTTGGAATGCCAGATTATGGGTTTATTGGAGCAACAGAAACTCTAGATAATGCAAGAAGAATTTGTCGTGCAGTTTCAGTGCCAGTTATAGTTGATTCAGATACAGGTTATGGTAATGCGTTAAGTGTTTGGAAATTAGTTAGGGAATTAGAATCAGCAGGAGCTTCTGGAATTTTTCTAGAAGATCAAAGATGGCCAAAAAGATGTGGACATATGAAGGGAAAAGAAGTCATAACACAAGAAGAATACACAGAGAAATTGGGCGCTGCAGTTGATGCAAGAGAAAGTAAAAATTTCATAATTGTTGCAAGAACTGATGCAAGGGCAACACAAGGATTAGATGCTGCAATAGAACGTGGGATACAAAATAAAAAAACTGGTGCAGATGCTGTATTTATTGAAGCGCCAAGATCATTAGAAGAAATGAAAATAATTGGAAAGTCAATCAATGCACCACTTGTTGCAAACATGATCGAGGGAGGTGCAACTCCAATTAGTTCAGCAGAAACATTACATAAATTGGGATTTAAAATAATTTTATATCCACTTTCAGTATTGTTTGCCAACACTTTTGCAACAATGAATATCTTAAAAGAATTAAAGAAAACAGGAACAACTAAAAAGTTTAAACAAAGAGTTGTAAACTTTGATCAGTTCAATGATCTAGTAGAACTGCCCAAATTTCAAAAATTAGAAAAGAAGTATGGGTTTTCAAAAAGAGAATAAAATAAAAAATTTCAAGTAAAGTACAGTTATCAACTGTTTCTCTTTACTTCAATTTCTATTGTTGAAACGTTTCTGGTTCTACCGTCTTGTGACTCTAATGATTCGGAGCCTATTTTTATTTCTCCAATAGAGTATCCAGCATTTTCTGTTTTTCTTGCAATGATTTGAGCTACATCCACAGCACGACCGATGCTTAGACCTCTAGCTTTGATGTAGACGGCGGGTAAGTTTGCCAATTGAATTAGCGTTGATGTTACATATGCCATCAATGGTTTCTTACCAATGAATATGGTGTTTCTGGATTCGTTTGACATAAGAAATTCGGTATTTAACGATAATTTAAAGCTAAAAGAGATTTTTTGATTCTAGAGAAAATTTTATGAAAAATATTGAACCATTATTAACTAGATTTGGGGATTTTAATGAATAACTTGAAAAATATCAAAGAAATTTTAGATTCAGGGACTAGTGAAGAAAAAATCAAAATTCTTGAATCTCTTTCTTCTACAGATAATATAGAAATCATAGAAAAAATAATTTCAAAATTAGATGATATTGATATTAAAGTAAGAGGAGAGGCATTTAGCTCACTTGTATTAAATGAAAATAAAATTTCAGATTTATTGATAAACAGTTTAGGTTCTCAAAATAAAAATATCAGAGGATATGCAGTTTTGGTATTATCAAATAGAAATGACTCTAGTGCAATACCAGAGATTATCAAGCTCACATATGATCAAAGCTCCATGGTAAGATCATGTGCATTAGGAGCATTAGGCCATCTCAAAGCAAAAGAAGCAAAAAAAGTAATTTGCAATTGTCTGTTTGATTCTAATTTGGAAGTTAAAAAAAGTGCACTACAAGCAACTGTTGATCTTGGATATTCACTAACAGAAGATGAGATTAAAGAAATTTCCAAGGAGAAAGATTCTGAATTAGATAGACTGCTTGGTAATGTAAAGAAAGAGAGTGGACCGAAAGGGATTTGAACCCTCGATCTGATGCATGCCATGCACCCATCCTACCAGACTAGACGATCGGCCCAATAATCAGTAAACTGATCGAATAACGTTTTTCAAATTGGTTATTAACGTTTAGCGGTTAAAGAAAAAAAACTAGCATAATCTAACACAAGATATTTAACCATAATTAGGATGGATGTAACGTTATGGTAGTAGATAACAAAGCAACTATCACATATGTTCAGTTACTTAAAGAAGATCTTGTAATTATTAGACTAGTACCAAAAGACAGTCCAGTTCCAGATTATCAACCTGGTCAATTTATCACATTAGGATTACCAAATCCGCTTGAAGGTGGAAAAATTGTTAGAAGAGCATACTCAATTGCATCACATCCTGAAAATAGAAAGTATGTGGAACTTGTAATTAGATGGGTTAGAAAACCACTTCCAGGCAGATTGACTACACAATTATTTAATGCAAAAGAAGGTGATGAAATTTTATGGTTAAAACCTACAGGTAGAGCGCTTTTGATAAATGAGACACTTCCAAACGGAGAAAAAGACAATAGAAGAATTATTTGTATTGGTGGAGGAACGGGTCTGGCACCATTTGTAAGTTTTGCACAACATCTACATGATACTGGAGATAAAAGAGAAATTGTTATTTTGCAGGGAGCAAGTTATGTTGATGAGCTAAGTTACAAAGAATTACTGACAGAATTGGAAAATGACAGCATAGCAAGAGGAAAAAATCAATGGAATTTCAAATACAGAGCAGCTATCAGTAGGCCACAAGAATGGTTTAACAGATCTTGGGCAGGTCAGGTTGGAAGAGTTGAAACATTTCTTAGACCAAGAGACAATGGAATTTCACCACTAGAAGAATTGATTGGTGATGAAATAACTAAAGAAAATACAATATTTTATGTCTGTGGTTGGCAAGGAACAATTGATGGTGTAATGGATTTCTTAAAACCAAAAGGCTTTGTTACAGAACATGACAAACGTGCAGATGGAAGCTTTGAAGTAAAGTACGAATCATACGGTTAATCAATTTAAAGAAATAAAATCTTCGAATTATTCTTATTTGTGGGGACGTAGGTTAGCTTGGTATACTGCCAGCCTCGGGTGCTGGAGATCATGGGTTCAAGTCCCATCGTCCCCATATTTTGTAAAAGTCAATCATTGAAATATGACATTTTTTTAGTTAGTACAGTTGATAACTGCTCTATATCTTGCACATCTAAATCCGGTAACCAATGCACATGTCGAAATAATTAATGAATTAAAAAAGAATGCAGACAAGGTAAAAGTTATGCCTGTCGTTTTTAAATCAGGAGATAAAGAAATCAACAGTAAAAGTTTTCCATTTAATTTTGAGATTAGAAAAAAAATGCTTACATCTATTTTTGGTGATTCTATTGTAGTGACAGATGATTATGCATTTTTTGCTCCTTTTAAAAAATACATGCCACCATTATTGTCACCTAGATCTTGGGAGTTGCGAAAACAAATACTCAAAGGAGTACAAGGAGATTTCTTTTCATATACAGGAGATAAAGCAGAAGGATACATGCTCAAATTATATAGATTAAAACCCAAAGTGGGACAAAGAAGAGCATTATCTGCAGCAGCAGTAAAAGAAAGTCTCTATGATTCAGCATTGGGAAGAGAAACAAATTGGAAAAATAATGTGCCAGAAAGTGTTGAAAAAATTATTAAAGAAAATTGGGATATAATTAAGAAATTTTCAGATTTAGAAGATAAAACAACACGAGTTTTGGGAATGAAATTTCCAAAAGAGGGTTGGTCTGAGTAAATTAGAAAAGGATAATTTTTAGAAAAATAAAGATATGAAAAATAAAGATTAGACTAGAAAAAATGAAATAAGCTTCAAAAGTCTATTTCTTTTTTGAAGCCTTTTTGGTTGTTTTTTTAGCTGCTGCTTTTTTCTTTGCTGCCATAATGGAAACGATGATTTACTTGGATTTCTACAGGTGAAATTAAAAAAATTACACAAAATGGGTGATGTTCGGAATACATTTTTAAAAAGAAAAAATGATCATGGATCAAAATCAGATCTATATTTTCAGTATTTTTATCTTCAAATTTTATTGTTTTCAAATTATTGTAATCATTTGATCATAAGAAAATTTGAATAAATCAAAAACATCTTCAAACTTTGGTGATTTCATCAAATAAAATGATCAGAATAATCTACTGATTCAAGATTTTAGAGAAAATATCAAAGAATAGTTCCACGAATAGATTAATTACTGATATGGTGGAGATTTTTTTATGGGTTTACCTCTTTCAAAATATGTTTGGTTTGATGGGAAATTTGTAACATTAGACAAGGCCAACGTCCCAATAACAACACATGCGATTCATTATGGAACATCAGTTTTTGAAGGAATAAGGGCATATTGGAATGGAAAAAATCTTTATGTCTTTAGATTAGATGAGCATATTAAACGATTTAGAAGATCAGGGCAATTTTATAACATTTCACT
Organism: Nitrososphaeraceae archaeon; assembly: GCA_025930495.1. Lineage (GTDB taxonomy): Archaea > Thermoproteota > Nitrososphaeria > Nitrososphaerales > Nitrosopumilaceae > Nitrosarchaeum. The sequence continues at coordinate 14,387 of JAICOU010000020.1, read as the reverse complement.
TAATTTTTCAGATAAAATCATCAGTGATGCAGTGATTGGAATTTGCAAAAAAAATAAAATAAAAAAATCGTGCTATATTAGACCTTTTTACTTTATTGGCGATTATGGAATAAATCTACATGTAACAAAAAAGGCACCAACTAATGTTGCAATTTTTACATTTCCATTTGGCAATCTATTTGACAAAAATGGAATTACTGCCGGTGTTGTATCGTGGAGAAAGTTCTCAGACATGTCAACACCTACTCAAGCAAAGATGGGCGGTAATTATCTTAATTCAATCATAGCAACACAAGAAGCAAAAAGAAATGGATTTGATGAAGCAATTTTACTAGATCATAATGGAAATGTCAGTGAGGCACCGGGGGAAAACATTTTCATTGTAAGAAAAGGTCAATTAATTACACCGCCATTATCATCTTCGGCTTTAAATGGAATCACACGTGATGCTGTCATAAAAATTGCAAAAGATCTTGACATAGATGTAACAGAAACGGAAATTGCAAGAAGAGAATTGACTGTTTCTGATGAAATTTTTCTTACTGGTACTGCAGCAGAAATTACACCAATAATTGTAATGGATGGTAAAAAAATTGGCAATGGCAAGCCTGGAAACATTACCAAAAAAATGATGAATGTGTATACAGACATAGTAATGAACAAAAACCAGGACTACTCTCATTGGTTAACTGCGGTGTATTAGATGAAAATTGTTCAAATTGGTACTGGTGGGTGGGGCAAAAATCACACTAGAATACTCTCACAACTAGGCGTACTCGTTGCAGTTTGTGATGTAGATACTCAAAGAAGTAAGGAGTATGGTGAAAAATATTCAGTCAATCATTATAGTTCATTAGATGATTTGATTAAATCTGAAAAATTTGATGGAGCATTTATCGTAACACCAACTTCAACTCATACAGAGATTGCTACAAAATTACTAGAGGCAAAAAAACATGTGTTTGTAGAAAAACCAATGACATACAAATCAGAAGACGGTCAGAAAATTGCAGAGTTGGCAGAAAAAAATAAAGTCATCTTAACATGTGGATACATTGAGCGTTTTAATCCTGCAGTAGATATTGTGAAAAAATTTGTCAAAGAAAAAAAGTATGGTGAACTGGTAATGCTTGAATTTCATCGAGAAAATAGAATGCCGTTACATATCAAAGACGTTGGAATAATTTATGATACTTCGGTACACGACATTGATACTGCAAATTGGCTCTTTGATGATATGCCTGTGGTAGTTTTTGCAAGATCAGGTAGAATAAACCATGAACATGAAGATTTTGCAAGCATAATGCTAGGATACAAAAACGATAAAGTAGCAATCATTTCATCAAACTGGATTACACCAAAGAGAGTCAGGACATTTACTGCAGTTTGTACTGATGCACTGATCACATCAGATTTTATCTCACAAGAGGTAAAAGTGGAGAGAAAAGAAGAACCTGAAATTTTACATAATGAAAAACAAGAGCCATTATTATTAGAGATTCAAAGCTTCTTGGGAGCTATAGAAGGAAAAAATGATACAGTTGTAAAAGCACAACAAGCAGTAAACGTAACAAAAATAGCCGAAGCTGCACTTTTATCTAGCCAAAAAGGAATTCCAATCTATCTGGATTTAAAATGAACAAAACAATGATGGATATTTTGGCATGTCCTATAGACAAGAATCATCCTTTGGAATTATACGAGATTAAAGAAAAAAACAATGTTGTTTCAGAAGGGGCATTATTTTGCTCCAAATGCTCTAGATTTTATCCAATAATTGAGGAAATACCAATAATGCTGCCAGATGAATTAAGAAACAAGCAACAAGAGATAGAATTTCTTACAAGCAACAAGAAAAACTTGCCTGAAAAAATTATTACTATGGCAAACCCATGGCATTTGTGATATAATTGGTTACGAATTTTATTTCAGAAAAAGCAAAAATCGGTCAGAATGTCAAGATTTGGCATTTTTCATACATCGGAGATAATGTAGAAATCGGAGACAACGTAAAGATTGGCTCACTTGTACACATTGATTATGATGTAAAAATCGGAGAGAACACAAAGATAGAAGGACAAGCATACATCCCACCACTTTCAAGAATTGGAAAAAATGTATTCATAGGACCTGCGGCTGTACTGACAAACGATCCATACCCAATGTGCGATAAAATGATTGGAGTGACAATAAAAGACAATGCAGTAATTGGAGCGCGAGCTGTCATTAAAGCAGGAGTGACCGTTGGAAAAAACAGTGTTGTTGCAATGGGTGCAGTAGTAACAAGAGATGTTCCAGAAGATTCGGTAGTTATTGGATCTCCTGCAACAATAAGATACACACGTAAAGAATATGATAAAAAACAAAAACAGTGGATTGAAAGTTAGGACTTTATCTCTTTTTTAAATATCCAGTTTTTTAATTTCGATAAAACCAAAACCCAAATCACTACTAGAATTATTGCAATAATTGCTTTAAGTATTGAAGTCAACAACAAATCAAGATCACCATAACCAGAAATAGAAAAAGGACCCAGAATTGTCACTAGAATTCCTCCTCCAGCAATAATCAAAGCCCACATTGCAAACAAAAATCCAAAAAGCCCTATCTTCAAATTTGTACCCTCATCATAAATGCAGTAATTATTGCCAGTACTCCTGAAAAAATTGCTAGCTTGAAAATTGCAAAACCGACCTGTTTTTCAGATAATGGTCCAGCCGCAAGGATTAATCTCACTAGTGTGATAGGCGCAGTCTTATCACTAGTTGCTTTGAGTTTAAAATCCTCAGTGTGCTCTACTGGTTTTCCTTTGATTTGTCTGTGCTCTACAATACGTTTCATGCTTGAGAGAAACAAAAATGAGTTAATTATAGCCGGCAAAAGCGCAACAGCTGCAATAATTTCCACATGACCCACAATTGCAATTGCACCATACATGGCACCCAAAGTCAAAGCACCAGAATCTCCAGGAAATATCTTGCTTGGAATTTTATGATATTTGTAAAATGCCAATGAGACAAATCCCAGCGGTAGACTGATTATTGCCATTTCATAGTTTTGTAAAATAAATAATGCAATACTTAGTGAGAAACTTGCAATCATCATAAAACCGCTTGCCACTCCATTTAGCACATCAATAGAATTAATGGTATTACCCGTAATTGGAATCATGAAAATTATTAATCCAAGATAAAGTGCAGGAATTTGGACTGTACCAAATAAAGGAAATGACAAATTAGAATCATATGTGCCAAGTAAAATTATTGGAGTTGCAGCAATTACTAATGCAACTGGTTTGAACCATCCACTCATAACTTTTCTGTCATCTACATAGCCAATTACAAATGCAATAAAACTAGTAATCATTATTGCAATAATTTCATTGAGTTGGAAAAAATAATACAAAACAATCTCAGATGCAATAATTCCAGCAATAATTGAAGGGCCACCTGGCCTTACTACCATGATATGATCTTTTTTGTTCATGTCTTTGACTGCAAGATTTCTTTTTTGCAGAAATTTTATTAATGGTGGAGTGATTACATATACTGTAAAAAATGCAATTATACATGAAATTATTGCAGGGATTATCAATTCAGCCAATTATCTAACCTTACGTAACTCTGACTTTATGTTATCTGCTAATGTTGAACCAATTTTATCTATCTCTGATAGTTTATTCACCGGAATCTTTGCCAAATCATCTAGGGTTTTAATTCCATGTTTATACAGTGTTCTTGCCCTTATTCGTCCGATTCCCTTTACTTTGACTAAATCCAACAATTCCTCTCTAATGCCATAAATAATTCGCCTTCGTAGATTCTCCAATTCATCTAGTAAATCTACACGCTCAACATGCTTTGAAATCTCTCTAAGACAGTATGATAGCCAATCTCCAGTTTCTACCATCCTATGCATATCTCCAGACTCTATTCCTAAATTATCAGAAAGGGCCAACTCTGAAGACTCTGTAATCCAGGACTGTAATGCAAGTAGGCTCCTAGAGCAATCATATTCTGATATCGGAGCTAAAAGCTCAGAAGAGTGGTTTGTTATCATCAAACTGGCAGTTTCATAGTCTTTTTGTCTAAGGGAGAATTTTGGGAAAAATTCCTCGCAACTTGAAATCAAATATAAAAATCCAAAAGTGTGTTTTTTTTCTTTTGATACATTTTCAATTGCATCTCTAAAGTAAGTTGCAGTTAGTGGATCAATGTACAACATGGAGGTCTTTTTGCCAAACTCTGTTGCAGCATATCTTTCACCTTTTTTAATAATTAAAAATGCACTTGTGAGAAATCGCAATGAAATATCAATTGCAAACTTTATTGTTGCTTTTCTTGATTGCAAACCACCTAGTGTTTGCAAAAAGAAATCCAGAATGTCTTCTTTTTTAATTCCAGGAGTTGTTACAATTATACTTAATACATGCGTTCTCAGCGATTTATCATCGGTAATTTTTGATACAATTGGTTCTGGTTCTCCGTTGATATAATACTCCATTAAATCTTCGCTGTTTCCATTTCCAACAATAATTGATTCTCCATAATTATCATATTGTGGCCTTCCGGCTCTGCCGCATAATTGTTTATACTCTAAAATACTAATTGGTCTGTTGCCACCAACTTTAGCATTATACCTGTTGATATTTGATATGACAACTCTTCTTGCAGGAAGATTTACACCAGCAGCCAAAGTTGGTGTAGAGGATAATAGCTTTATAGTTCCTTTACGAAATTCAGTTTCTATTGTTTGTCTGCAGTTTTGATTTAATCCAGCATGATGAAATGCTACTCCTTTTTTTATCAATATTGCCAAAGTCTTAACCAGTTCAGTATGTTCGTTATTTGATAGAATTTTTTTTGAAATCTTTTCTAGTTCTTCGGATTCTTTTTTTTCTAGTAATTGTGAAATAATATCAGCTGCCTTTGTTGCAAGCGCTTTTGAGCGAATCCTAGTCTCTGCAAAAACCAGTGATTGTCCTCCATCCTTTACTGATTGTACGCCTAAATCAATAGGAATACCACGAAGACTGGGCTCAACATCAAATTTTTTGCCATCACTCATGATTACCTGCCCTGCATCATAGACTCCTTCTGAAAGAGGTACAGGTCTCCAGTCATTTTTTACCAAAATACAGCCAAGCCAATTTGCTAGTTCATCAGAATTTGTTATAGTAGCGCTAAGGCCTACAATTTGTGGTTTTGATGATAATAGTTTTAGTTTTGTTAGAATCATCTCCAGTGTTGGTCCTCTAGTCTCATCACCAATAAGATGAATCTCATCTGCAATGACTAGACCAATTTCATCAATCCATTCAGCACTATGTCTTATTATAGAATCCATCTTTTCATTTGTTAAAATCAATACATTATTTTTTTCAAGATTTTTTTCAACATTTTCAAAATCTCCAGTAGAGATACCTACTTTGATCTTTTTTCCTAGATCAACTTTTTCTAGTTTTTTAAATTCTGTAAATTTTTCAGCAGCTAGTGCCCTTAATGGACTAAGATAAATGACCTTGCCATTATTTTTTAAAAGATAACTAATCATTGCAAGTGTTGCAGTAAGAGTTTTTCCACTTGCAGTAGGTGCAGAAACCAAAATGCTTTTTCCATCTAGTAATCCAGCATCTACACAATCAGCTTGAGGAGGATATAATTTGGAAAATCCTTCAGACAATAAAAAATCAATTGCAGGTTTGGGAAGATCTAGTTTTTCTATTTTCATACCCGGTTATAATGACCGGGTTTTGATTCATAAATAGATGCTTCGCGGAGCATTCTTCGGATATAGTTTCGCGCTTCTTCTTCAGTGAATTTTTCTGTCTTTTGTAGTTCTTTTACAAATGATCTTTCTTCAACTGCAATTTTATTGTCACCTTCCATTGATTTTAAGACATCCATGAATAGTTGCATCTTTGATACTTCACTTCTTGGTCTTCCTTGTAAGACTCCAAGGTCTACCTTACCAGTATTGACATCGACACCTGCATCCTGAAGCATGCTTTGAATCAGAAATATTGCTCGCTCTGCATCTTCTTCTTCTACCTTATCTTTCATTAATAATCTGGCTCTAGCAGTTGAAAGTCGAATAATGCCTTCTAGTTGTCTAGGAGTAACTGTAATCATTTCCTCAGATTCCACATTTCTCATTTGTAGATAATATTGCAGAATCTTTTCTTCTGCCTCTTTTGTCAAATCAGGACTAGATCTTTTTGCATATGAGAGATATTTGGTCAGGGTATCAACATCAATTACAGAGCGTTTGTCAGTTCCCTGAGGAGTGTGTAATTCAATTATGTGTCTTGCAATTTTTTCATCTTTTTCTCTACCTGGAATATCTCTTACTACAAAGATCAAGTCAAATCTTGTCAATAATGGAATTGGCAAGTTTACGTTTTCAGTGATGTTTTTGAACGGATCATATTTTCCATACATTGGGTTTGCAGCTGCTAAAATTGATGTTCTTGCATTTAGTGTTGCAACAATACCACCCTTTGCAATACTTGCAGACTGTTGTTCCATGACTTCGTGTAGTGCACTTCTATCTTCTGGTTTCATCTTGTCAAACTCATCAATGCATACAAGACCCTGATCACCTAAAACTACGGCACCTGCCTCTAACATCATAATTCCTGTCTTATCACGAACTACAGCTGCTGTAAGACCTGCTGCAGTTGAACCCCTACCTGATGTGTATAATCCCCTTGGTGCTATTCTTGCACAAAATTTTAGCATCTCTGATTTTGCAGTACCAGGATCACCGACAAGAAATACGTTAATGTCACCTCTAATCTTGCTTCCATCACCAAGCAGTCTTTGAGTTGAACCTACAATTAACAACAAAATAGCTTCTTTGATTAGAGACTGGCCTTGGATGTGAGGTGCAAAAGAATCAATCAATCTCTGATAAACATTAGGACTCTCAGATAGAGTCTTGATCATCTTTTCGTCTTCTGGGGAGACTTCTTCTCTTTCTATTTTACGTGAGGTCTTTGATCCCCTTCCTCCCAAAAATTCAATATTATTTCCTTCAATTCTTAATCGGTATAATCCGCTGTGTCCTCTAGTTATTCCTGCAATGGATTCTTGCTCTACTCGCACTATTCCTGTAAGAATTATCCTGTCTCCTGGTCTTGCGTTATCTACAAGATCCTGCCTAATTGTCACATCAATGTAATGAGGCAGTTGGCCTGGAGGCAAGTCTTCAGGGAGTTCCTGCAATCTAAGAATTTGAAAGTCTATGAATTTACTGGCTTCTGGCTTTAATTCAAAATCTCTGTGCTTGCAGCTTGGATTATCACATACTATTGGAATTTTTACATCCATTCCCTTTAGCTGAATTACTTTGGTTTGATGATCATCAGGACATACAAATACCAGTTCTTTTGCCAATGGTTTTACTTCGGATGCTCTAACTACCATACCTGAAACACTGGCAATGTTTCCTATAGTTTCGGCATTGATTTGTCTGAGACTACGCTGTAATGGATAATTTACTAATCTTACACGAACTTCATCTTTGATTTTTTCTGCATAATCAGGAAATCTTGTTTGTAGTGCTTCTTTGATTGCCCTTGAAAATGCATTTAGAATTCTGTCAGGATCTGTTGTGAAAATAATTTCTATTTCAGGCTCTACTACAAGATCATTGTAATCAACAATGATATATTTTGCACTCTTTGGCATCATCTCATCGATTTGCTCTACATACTTGTAGCTGCCAGATTTGTCCTTGAATCTAATCAGAAAGTCTTTTACTCTATCAGATAATGCAGACTCTGTAAAGGTGCTAGTTTGTGTTTTGCTCATTTAAATTTCCTCTTATTTGTTTTTCAAATTCTTTACTGTTATCATGAATTGTTTTAAAGAAAATATTTTCTTCAACTGTTAGCTTGCTGTATAATTCAGAGTTTAGTTTTGAGGAATCTGCAAGCTTTACTAGTTTTCCTCGTCTCATTCTAAATAATTCCAGCATAATACTTTCTACGTGATTAAAATCATCACGATTCAAAGTTTTCATTGATTCTTTTAGCTTGATGTAAAAGTGAGGATCAAGTGTAGACATTTGATATTCACCGACCATCTTTTCTTTTGATAATGCTTGTTTTAATTCAGTAATCATATCAGGAGTTTCCAAGGTTGCAAGTTTGTTTTGCGATAGAATTTTGCCTATCCATTGAGGCATATTCAAGACCTCGCCTTGGGTGCCATTAATTTTTAGGCCTGCTACATTGAATTTGATATCCTGGTTTATGGTAATTTTGGCATCCTTTAGGCCATATCCAATAGAGTGCAGTTTTTCTATCCTATCAATTTCCATCGTAAGATCACTACTCCTCCATAAGATCCTGATGTATCGGATCGATCAATTCTGTTCACTATATTGTGAGATCAATTGATCCTATTAATTTCGATTTATTAGTGGGAGATAGACTAGCATATCACATGTTATCAACAGGCATGTGGGTAGAAAAATACCGCCCAACAAAGCTCTCAGAGATTGTAAACCAAACCGAAATCATTGGCAGCCTGCAAGCTCTAATCAAAGACCCAACTGACATGCCGCACCTGATGTTTTCTGGCTCTGCGGGAGTCGGCAAGACAACTGCTGCTTTGTGTATTGCCAGACAGATACTGGGGGATAATGCCAGAGACTATACCCTTGAGCTAAACGCATCAGATGAAAGAGGTATAGGCATGGTTAGAGAAAAAGTCAAGAAATTTTCCAGATTTGCAGGAATGGCAGAGGTTCCATTTAAGATAATTATTTTAGATGAAGCAGACGAGATGACCTCTGATGCACAAACTGCACTTAGAAGAATAATAGAAGATACTGCAAAATACTGTAGATTCATCATAATTGCAAATAATATCTCAAAAATTATCAACCCCATTCAAAGCAGATGTGCCACATTCAAGTTTACATCAATCCCTGAAGAAGACATGATCAATCATTTGGAGAACATAGCCAAAAAAGAGAAAATAAAAACTGACAAAAAAGGACTAAAGGCAATTTATGATTATTCTGAAGGCGATCTTAGACATGCCATTAATCTTATGCAGGCAACTGCAAGCATAGGGGAAATCTCAGAAGATAATGTAAAGTCATCAGCTGGACTGACAAAAACTAGCGATGTTGATGACGTTCTAAAAATGGCATTGTCTGGCAAAGTACTAGATGCTAGAGAAAAAACAATTGAGCTGATCAAAGTTTATGGAATGTCAGAGTCAGATTTTCTAAAATATCTAAACTCTGCAGTGTTTAAAACAAAGCATGCAAAGTTATCAAATATTTTAGAAGTAATTGCAAAATATGATTATAGAATTTTAGTTGGCGCAAACCCAGAGATTCAGCTATCAGCAATGTTGGCGGAATTAGGTAACTTGGAAAAATAAAACGCAGAGAGAGGGATTTGAACCCCCGGGTGCTTGCGCACACAGGCTCTCAAGGCCCGCGCCCTACCGAGCTAGGCGACCTCTGCAAAAAATGATGGATGACAGTGATTAAAATTTGTTGAGGATGAGAATCTAAAATTGTAAAAAGAAGAAAAAAGAAAATAATTCTTTAATCGTGTGCGTGTGGGTTACCGCTACTAACCATTTTGACGAAGGTACCTGCTGCTTTCTCGTGCCATTCCAAGTTTGCGGGTTCAATTCGAATAGCTCCTGTAGGACATATCTCCTGACAAGCCATACAAACAGTACAATCATGTTCTCGGATTGGTTGTGATTTGTCAGTTGCATCTAATCGTTCATTTTGTTCAGTTTTTCCAGTTCCTTCAAAAACTTTACCAACTACATCTTTAGCTGGAATGTCTTGTTCGGTTCTGTACCACTGAAATGTTTGAACTGGACATACACTCATGCATGAACCAGCTGCAATACAAGAATCCCAATCGACTGCGACTGTAGTGCCATGAATACCAAGAGGAACTTGTTTTTCTCCTCTCTCTTCATATGCTGCCTTTACATCTTCATTTGAGAATGCTGCGCCTTCTGGATTTCCTTTTCCCCAAATCCAGTGAAAGTTTTCACCATTACCATGGCTAGTTTTTCCGACTGGTTTTTGGTCGTGAAAATAATCTTCTGGTATTACTAAATCTACCATAAATGGATTATTTTGGAATATTATTTAAAGCTAGACAAAATTAGTCGGGACTAAATTTAACTTGATCTGATATTCACAGTATGTTTTAGGGAAATAAATAAAATTAAAAAATAATTCTTTAATCGTGGGCATGTGGATTTGGAGTACTTGCTACAATCTTTACAAAAGTTCCTGCTGCTTTTTCATGTGCTTCCAAGTTTGATTGATCAACTTTGATAGCTTGTGGAGGACAAACTGATACGCATGCCATACACCAGATACAATCATGTTCTCTAATTGGATCTGCTTTGTCAGTCAAATCTTTTCTTCCCTCTTTTTCAGAACTTCCAGTTCCTGCAAAAGTTGCATTTATTGCTTCAGTATTTGAAATGTCTTTTTCAGTTCTGTACCATTGAAATACTTGAACTGGACATGCTTCAATACATGCACCATCTGCAACACAAGAATCCCAGTCAACTGCGACCATTGTACCGCTAACACCTAGTGGAACTTGTTTTTCTCCCCTAGCTGCATAAGCTGCTACAACATCATTATCTGCAAACACTTCAGCTTGTGAGCCATCAGTGTTTTTTGTTTTACCAGGACCCCATACCCAGTGAAATTGTCCATCGGTGGTACTAATTTTTCCAATTGGTTTGAGACCTTCTGGGAAATTTTCTGCTATTGGCATAAGAGAACTTTCGCTCAGATATTATTTAAAGCTAGACAAAATTAGTCTCGACTAAATTTTACTAGAATAAAAAACCATGCTCAGAGTATAATTGAATTCCTTACGTTCATATCGATTAAAGATCAATTACAACAAATGGATGTTATCAAGTTTGATGTTTACAGAGGACCAAACATAGGAATTTACATTAACACAAATGATGATTTTGTTTTGCTTCCTATGGGTTTTGCCCAAAACAAAGCAGAAAAACTAGGAGAGTATCTAAATGCTCAAGTCGTGTATGGCTCTGTTGCAAACACTCGCCTGTTAGGTGCACTAATGGTCATGAATAACAATGGAATCTTGCTGCCAAAGACTGCATATATTGATGAATATGAGTTTCTAAAAAAAGAGACTAAAATGGAAATCGGTGTATTGGATTCAAAATATACCGCACTTGGAAATGTAATTTGTGCAAATGATAAAGGAGCTATTGTATCGCCATGGCTATCAAAAGAAGACTGTAACACCATAGAGCAGGTATTGGGAGTCGAAGTTTTGCAGAAAAGAATTGCCGGATTTAATCAGGTAGGTGCAGTGATGGTTGCAAATAATTCAGGTGCTGCCATACACCCAGAAGCAGACGAAGAAGACATGAAGGAATTTGCAAATGTGTTAGGTGTGAGAGTAGAGCAGACTACGATTAACAATGGAGTCCCATATGTCATGTCCGGAATTTTGGTAAATAACCATACAGTAGTTGTTGGTTCTATGACTAGTGGTCCGGAAATTATGATGCTAACTAGGGCATTTTTAAATTAAGTATTGATTGTGGATCATCTGTAAGCTGTTCTATATCAATTTGGGATTCTGATCCATCTTGCATGTTTCGCAATACAACTTTGCTGTTTTCTAGTTCCTTTGGAGCTACTATGATGCAGTATTTTGATTCAGATGCTTGCTCGATTTGTTTTTTTAGATTCTTTCCAGATAAATCAACATCAGTTGGGATGTTGTTTAGTCTAAGCAAAGATGCAATGCTCATTGCAACTTTTTGCATCTCTTCGTTTATGTATAAAACTGAAACTCTGGTTTGTTTTGTTTCTGGAATTATTTTTTGCTCTTGCATTGTCAGTATGATTCTCTCCACTCCACCTGCAACACCTGTAGCTCCAATGTCTTCTCTTCCAAATGCTTTGGTTAGTGAATCGTATCGTCCTCCGCCTGCCAATGCACCTAGAGTTGAATTTTTGTCAAATACCTCAAAGACCATTCCAGAATAGTAATCTAGTCCTCGGACAATGCCGAAATTTATGCGTGTATTTACTACTCCTCTGTTCTCTAGTGAGTCTAGTAGTTGTTTTAGCTCAGTCCATGATTGCAATTTTGTTGTATCTAGTTTTGCTTCTATTTCTGGTATTGTTCCTTTGATTTGTGAAAACTCTAGAATCTTTTCTAGCTTGATGATATCATATCTGTCTTTGAATTCATTAATTATTTCTTGCTTTGATTTTTTTTGTATCTTATCAATTGCCCTTAGCATATCTGCAACTAGTTTTGGATCTTGCGAATCAAAGATTTGATTGATAAATGATTCCACTAAATTTCTGTGGTTGATATCTATTGTAATATCTTTGAGTAATAACGAATCAAATAGTCTGGATGTTAATTCAATTATTTCAGCTTCGGATTCTAGATTTGGTTTTCCATAGATTTCTACATCCCACTGATGAAAGTAGCGATATCGTCCCTTTTGTGGCTCGTCATATCTGAATACTCCGCCAAATGCCGATATTTTTGCTGGCAGCCTCATTGATTTTTGTGCAGTTGCATATCTTGTCAGTCCAACAGTAAAATCAAATCGTAATGCTACTTCTCTGTCTCCTTTGTCTTTGAAATAATAGATCTCATCTCTGATTGCAGGTCCTGACTTTGTCTCTAATACGGATAACAGCTCTATCGGGGACGGATCCATAAAGGAGAACCCGTATAGATTTGATAATTTTTTAAAGTGATACCTAATGTGTTCAATGTTTGCGTTTTCTTTATCTTCAAAGTCTTTCATTCCACGCGGCAGTTCCATTAGTGATTGTTGTTAATTGTAATCATTTAGATATTTCTGTGATAACTATGCAGAACTAGGCAATTATCTAGGTGGCGGGAACATACAGCTACACACTAAATGAGCCATTTGGCTCTAACCCTTATTTTTTATAGAAAAGATTTTTTCATTATTTTAGATGATGCAAAATCTTGCGTAATGAAATCCTCAAGCGATATTTGTAAGATCAGTGCAAAGTCATAAAAATAAAAAAGAAATTAGTTTGCAGGAACTGCAAAACCTTTTTCAATCATTCGAAGCGCCGAATCTGCCTTTAAGCACATTGGTAATCCGTTTGATGTCTTCATTACCAGGCTGTATCCTTCACGACATTCAATTTCTCCTGCATCAATTCCTGCAGATACTTGCTGTCGTGGTGAGATCCATGCTAGTTGCATAGATTTTGCCTTTTCAATGAATTCTGCTCTAAGTTCTTGTTTTTCCTCATCAGTTAAAGTAGATGACTTTTCTCGCAGCTCAGCTTTTAATGCCTTCATCTCTACATGTCGTGCTTTAATGTCAGCTTTTTGCTCATCTGAAAGTTTGCCCAGCATTGCAGATACATGATCTTGGAATTTCATTTTGAGCTCTTCTCTTTTCTCATCTAAATCACCGTGCTTTTCTTGGTATTTTGCTCTAAGCTCATCCATTCGCTCCTGAGAAATATCAGAATCCATTATCATATCTCTTAATCTTTGAGATATGTCATGATTTTCTTTCATTCTCTCTAGTGCATCATGTCGTTTTTCTTTGAAATCCATTGCAGCATCATGATTTTCTTTTTTGTATTCCTCTCTTTGCTCAGGTGTCATTGCACACCATTCAGAGACTTTGGCTAATTTTTCAGAATCTGTAATTTCTGCAGCAAGTTCATCGACAGTCATTTGACAGAATCTTTGATATTCTGCTTTATGATCACGGATTTCTTCGTGTCTTTTTTGCATTTCATCTACTAACATTTGGTGTTCAGCAATGTAAGCATCTCTTCCAGATTCATCTAATGCACAATATGCATCCAATCTATCTTTTAGATCTGCTTTGTCATGTTCTGCCAAGAATGTTTCCTTATCAACATCAGACAGTGTACAGTATCTTTCTAGCTTGTCTGCCATGTTATCATCGGATTCTTCGATAGTTTCTTCGATGAAAGCTTCAATAGCAATTTCACGCTCATCTTCGCTTTGCTCACAGATACTTGCTAGTCTGTCTTTGAATTGGGCAATTCTTGGATGATCCAAAAAGAACTGCTCTTTTTCAGCATCAGTCATATTGCAAAAGTTATCTAGTCTGTCTTCGAGGTCATCTTGTTTTTCATCTGATTCAGCATATACTGCATTGCCAGCGGCAACGCCAGTAATCATAACCAGTGAAAAAACAATACTTAGAAGTTGTGTCTTTTTCATTACCAGATTTTGATGAAGTATCAATATAAAGAATAACGGATCAATAAACAGAAACTGCTATTAGCAAGAAATAGTTAGTGACTAGTTTTTGTTTAGACCTAGAATAATGGTAAAAACTAAT
>JAICOU010000090.1 GCA_025930495.1 Nitrososphaeraceae archaeon | reverse complement strand
TATCTACAGGATATCAGTTATTCTTGGCAATTTTACTTAGTGAGATATTTGCAAAATTTTCAATGGTCTTGATGGCAAGTATTGGAAAATCTGCATCTTTAGGCTCAAATTCGCCATTTGTTGAGCTGATGAAAAACAAAAAGAAGTTGCTATTGGCAGCTGTAATTACTCTAATCCCATTGATTATTCTTGGTGGCACCACAGGATTGCTCTTATTTGGAGTAGGTGTGACACTGACCATGTTTCTGGTTATCTTGACTGCTCGTAGCTTTGGAGGAATTACAGGAGATGTATTGGGTGCTACAAACGAATTGACTCGATTGGCATCTCTTCTAATCTTTGTTTCAGTATGATTGGCATTGTTATGGCAGGTGGCAAAGGAAGCCGAATGAGCTTAGCTGGAGAAAAACTACTTTTAAAATACAAAAAACCTATAGTTCTTCATGTAATTGATGCACTAGTAAATTCTAAATGCTTTTCAAAAATATTAGCAATTACAAGTTCTAATTCACCAAAAACAAAGAAATTATTAGAAGAAAATAATGTTGATCTCTTTAATACTCCAGGTGATGGTTATGTTGAAGATCTTAATTTAGTTCTTAAATCATTAAATGATTTTGTTTTGATTATTTCTGCTGACTTGCCATTTTTAGATGGAGATATTATCAAAAACATTGTAAATCAATATAATTCAGAAAATATTTGGACTACAATCCTTGTTACAAAAAAATTCCTAGAATCATTGCATCTTTCTTCTGATTATTGGATTAATTTTGAGAATCAACAATGTTGCTATACGGGAATTTCACTAGTAAACGCAAAAAATATTTCAACACTAGAAAACATATCTGAGAAATTTATAATAATTGATGATAAAAGAATCGCTTTTAATCTAAACACAAAACAAGACTATGATTTACTCAGCACTGCCTGAGATTTTTCCATTAATCTTTGCTTTAGAACCAGTTGGTTCAGCGATATTATTTCCACAAGAATTGCATACAACAGCCTGTGATGCATGAGAATATACTACTTGTAACTCACCGCATTCATTACAGTTAACTTTCTGGAACTTACTTGATGGCTTTGGAATTTCAATATGATCTTTTTTCATGCTGCCACCAACTCAAATTTTCTTATTCTGATGCCTATTTTGTTATATTTCTTTTTACATACTGTACATGTCATAATAGGAGTAACCTTCTTTGTAGTCTTTGCAGGCTTTGCAAGTTTTGGGAATTTCTGTCCACCATACCCTCGCTTACGTTCCGCATGTCTGCGTTCTCCTCTTGCAGAACCTCTTCTTTTCCCAGCCTTGTATATCGATACTTTCTGTTCAGTATGTGTTTTACATTTGGCACAATACTTGCGGATGACCTTGGGTATGTTCATATGAAAAAAACCGCTTCAACGGTAATTTAAGCATTGAATCTATAATAGGTGCAAAAAACAAGAAAATTTGTGACTTCGAGCCTAGCGAATTCGATTTCTTTATTAAATTCAGTGGCAATGGGTGACAAAAAAGCAGATCTCGTTCTAAAAAATTGCTCCTTACTATCTGTTTACACCAGAGAGATCATTCCAAAAATTCAGATTGCAATAATTAATGATAGAATTGCATATGTTGGTCCAGATGCAGGACATACAATTGGAACAAAAACAACTATTATTGATGTTAAGGAAAAATACGTAGGTCCAGGTTTTGCTGATCCACATTTACATATTGATCAATTTGTCTTACCTTCCGAACTTGCAAAAAAATCTCTTCTATGTGGAGTAACATCACTTTTCTCAGATCCGATAGACATTGTCAGTGTATCTGGTTACAAAGGATTTCAAGAATTTCTAAAACTTGGTGAGGATTTACCAATTCGAATATTTCAAGTTGTTCCAGGTGGTCTTCCTGTTGATGAAAAATTCAGTAATAGTAAAACTTTATCATTATCACAAGAAAAATTAGCAATCAAACACCCTCATGTTCTAGGACTGGGCGAAGTTTTTTCATGGACCAAAGTTACACTTCGAGATCCTAAAACAATGAAATCTCTGTCTGCTATGTTGGAAAGGGACTGCATAATTAATGGACATACTGCTGGAGCCAGTGAAAAAAAACTCAACGCGTATGTATCATCTGGAATCTTATCATGTCATGAACCTCTCAATTTTGATCAAGTCTTAGAAAGATTACGCCTAGGAATGTCAATTATGATAAGAGAAGGATCAATTAGGCGTGACTTGAAAGAAATCATTCCAGGTGTATTATCTCATGGAACAAGTCTTGACAGATTGATGTTTTGTTCTGATGGACTTGATCCTATAGATATTGTAAAGTATGGTCATATTGATCACTGTGTCAGAGAATCCATCAAGCTTGGTCTAAACCCAATAGATGCTATTTCAATGGCTTCAAAAAACTGCTTTGATTATTACAACATGAGTAAAGATTTGGGTGGTATTGCACCAGGAAAACTTGCAGATATTTTAATTTTTGATGACTTGAAATCCATTAAACCCAACAAGGTCTTTGTAGGTGGAAAACTAGTTGTCTCAAATGGAAGTATTGTTACCTCAATAAAGAAAAAAATTATCCCCACATGGATTAAAAAAACAGTCAAACTAAACAAATTATCTCCCAAAGACTTTGGTATTAAATCAAAAAAGAAAAGCATTATTGCAAATACCATCTTTATGCAAACTGAAATTATAACGAAACTTGGCTCAGCAGAGCTATTCACTAAAGAAGGAAATGTTTTGACTTCTTTGGATAGAGATGTATGGAAAGTAGCAGCTTTTGATAGAATTCATGGAACTAACAAACATGCTATAGGATTTCTTGAAAATTTTGGAGCAGACATTGGTGCATTTGCATCAACTTGGAGTTTTCATGAAAATGACATGATTGTAATTGGCTCCAATGATTCTGACATGTCAATTGCTGCAAATACTCTTATAAAAAATCAGGGAGGTCTAGTTGTAATAAAATCTGGTAAAATTATTGCATCACTACCATT
>JAICOU010000070.1 GCA_025930495.1 Nitrososphaeraceae archaeon | reverse complement strand
ATTGAAATTGCAAAACAATACACCAATTCTAATGGAAGTATCTTAATTGAAGGAATTGAATCTGCAGAAAGACATGGATTGACATGTAAAATTATTCATTCTTCTTTATCTGAATTAAAAAAAATAATAGACATTGGAATTCCGCCTATTGCAATTCTTCCAGGAATTCCTGAAATTACACAGCATGCTTCAATAATATCTGGATATGATGATAATGAGAAAACTATTTTCCACTACATTCAGAAAGGAAATCAAGAAGGTGAGCAGCAAGAAGGAGCAATTCCTCAAGAAATTTTTGATAAAGAATGGTCTGAAGATGGAAGACTGTTGATAATTTTAGCTCCATCAAATGTCTTGTCTTCTATAAAATTAGAGAATGATTCAAGTGAAAGATCAAACAGACTTTGTTTTATTTCTGAACGATTGAGCATACAAAAAAACACATCTGAAGTTTTGGCATCTCTAAAAAAGGCAATTGAACTAGATCAAACCAATCCAACGGCATTGTATTTGTTAGGAAGTTTACTTAATGAGCAAAACTCTAATGATTGTGTACAGTATTATGAGAAATGTATCAAAATTAACAATAGGTTTTATCTTGCATACAATGGACTAGGTAACTATTATCTAAAATCTAACCAATTTGATAAATCTGAATCATGTTATAGTAAAGCCATTGAAATCAATCCTAAAAGATCCGCAAAAATTTACAAAAATCGTGCATATCTCAAAGAGAAACAAAAAAAGAACACTGAAGCAAAAAATGATCTTAAAAGTTATTTGAAACTTTTTCCAAAAGCTAAAGACAGAGGAATTATAGAACAAGCAATTAGAGAATTATAAAATATGCGGAGTGCGGGATTTGAACCCGCGGCCTTCAGCTTGGGAAGCTGACGTCATACCGAGCTAGACTAACACCGCCTATCCCAAATTCATTAATTATGATTAAATATCTTAATTGAAAAACAATATCATGGATGCACGTTGCCCTAAATGTGAGAAAGTCGCAATTTTAAATGATGAAATTACTAATGTAAAATGCCCTCATTGTAATTTTGAAGCAAATTATGATACTTATCTTGAAATTATGAAAGATCAGGCAATTAACATGTCATATGATTACATCCCAAAAAGACCCGGTATTTGATTACCAAAAATTTCCTTTATCTGAACAATCCAAATGTGCTCCACATTTGGGACAAAACATATGGCATGCTTGCATATCTACCATCTTATTATCACATCTAGGACATCTGATTTCATCATCCATACGTATGTTAAGTAATCTTGATTTAAAAATAATGTCCAAAGGTTAATTAGTCGTTCAACTTTTTTTTGTAATACTTGACAAATTTCAAGCTCACCGTATCAGATGTAAATGGAAAATCTATCACTAAAGAGTTGAAAGATAGTGATGCAAATACATTACTAGGTTTACAACTAGGCAATGAAATGGATGCATCTATTGTAGGATTGAAAGGAAAATTAAAACTCACTGGTGGTAGCGATAAATCTGGAGTGCCAATGAGAAATGACATTCATGGTTCAGCAAGAAAATATGTTTTACTTTCAAAAGGAGTTGGATTACAAGCAGCAGAAATTGGACAAAGAGTAAGAAAACTCATGCGCGGAAATACTGTTTCAGAAGAAATATACCAGATAAATTGTAAATTTGATGGAGAACTACCAGTAGAAGCTCCAGCTGAAGTAGCAGCAGAATCTTAAAATAAAAAGAATAACTTAACATATACCGATTCTACATTTTGATTGATGCATTGGAGAGAAACACTTCCTGATTGGTACATAAAAAAATATGGTCATCAACCATGTGTAAATATTGGAACTGCAGGTCATGTGGATCATGGTAAAACTACACTTATTCAAGCATTAACAGGTTCATGGACAAGTGTTCATAGTCAAGAGCTAAAACGTGGAATTACAATTCGTGTTGGTTACTCTGATGCAGCATTTTACAAATGTAAAAGTTGTGAAGAGCCACTAGGATATTCAACAGTTCCAAAATGTAATAATTGTGGAAAAGAAAGCGAACTGTCTAGAGTTGTTAGTTTTGTAGATAGTCCAGGACATGAGAGTCTAATGGCAAACATGCTCTCAGGTTCTGCATTAATGGATGGAGCATTATTGTTAGTAGCTTCCAATGAACAAGTGCCTAAACCACAAACTAAAGAACATCTTTTGGCACTTCAAACACTTGGAATACAACAAATTGTCATAGTACAAAATAAAGTAGATTTGATTTCATACGAAGAAGCTATTACTAATCATCAAGAAATTACAAAATTTGTTAAGGGAACATATGCTGCAAAAGCACCAATCATTCCAATATCTGCACAATCCGGGCTTAACATAGATGCATTAATTGGTGCAATAGAATCTACAATCAAGACTCCAGAGCGAGATGAATCTAAAGAACCAATAATGCATGTCTTACGATCTTTTGATGTCAACAAACCTGGCACAAAACTAAAAAATATCAAAGGCGGTGTAATTGGAGGAAGCCTGACACAAGGAACTTTTAATGTTGGTGATGAAATTGAAATTAAACCTGGCATAATGGATGAAAAAAAGAAAACATATGAGCCATTACTAACTGAAATTACTTCTCTAGGTACGGCTGCTGGAATTGTTGATTCTGTAAAACCTGGCGGGTTGGTGGCAATTGGCACAAAACTAGATCCTGCAATGACAAGAAGTGACTCTTTTATAGGATCTGTAATTGGAAAACCTGGAACACTACCTGATAATTCAACCCAAATAAAACTTGAAGTAAATTTGTTTGACTCTGCCGTTGGTGCAGCTGAAGATACCAAAGTACTTCCAATTCAAGTAGGAGAATTATTACGATTAAACATTGGAACTGCTCCAATTCTAGGTAAAGTCTCTAAGATCAAATCAAGTAACATAGACGTCGAACTCCGAAGACCTGCTTGCATATTTGAAGGTGGCAATGTGGCTATTAGTAGAAGAATTACTGATAGGTGGAGACTAATTGGAGCAGGAATACTTGGTTGAAGTAATTTGCGATACAAGTTTTCTAATTCATCTAGCTACTAGAAGAATCAAAAATATTGATAATATTGATGTCGAAATAGGACAAGTTACCTTTGTTGTTCCGCAAGTTGTTCAAAACGAACTTTCTGAATTAATTAAAAATCCTCAAAAAAACCAAACCGCACTTACAACCAGAGATTTTATAAAAAATTTTAAAATTATATCAATTTCTGGAAATTTTGCAGATAAAGAACTAATTGATTATGTAAAAAAAAATAGAGCTATAATTGGCACCATGGATAAGGAATTAAAAAAACAAATCAAAGAATATGGCGGTTCTATAATGTCTTTCTCAAATGATAAAATCATTTTAGAATCATAGTAAAATTTAACTTGTAGAATTCATCAATAATTGATATGAGTGATTTAATTTTAGAAAGTAGTGCTTTTAAAAATGGAGAAGAGATTCCCAAAAAATATGGCTACAAAACTACCAACATCAATCCACCATTAAAGATTAAAGGAATACCACAAAATACCAAATCACTAGCTATCATAATGGATGATCCTGATGCAATGGGCGCAGTAGGAAAAATTTGGGTTCACTGGGTAATATGGAATATTGAATCTAACACAACAGAAATTAAAGAAAACTCAATTCCATCTGGTTCCATTGAAGGCAAAACTGATTTTGGAGAAATTGGTTATGGAGGCCCAGCTCCACCTGATAAAGAGCACACATACATCTTCAAATTATATGCATTAGATAATAAATTGAGCCTCAATGAAGGTGCATCTAAAGCAGATGTGGAAAAATCCATGAAAAATCATATTCTTGCCGAAGCTAGACTTGCAGGTAAATATTCTCCTTAAATCGACTTTATGGATTTTAAATCTCTGTTTTAAATATATGAATAATTTTAATTATTTTTTATCCCAAAGAGTAATAAACAAAGTTTAGAGAGAAAATCTAATTGATTTCAAACATAACTCTACTTTCACTAGGAAAATTTGATCTTAAATTACATCATCTCTTAATTGTAGGAATTCTTTCTCTATCATTTTCTATTTCATTTTTAGTTAGATCACAGGCAGCTGATTATGGTTGGGAGCTAAATGAATTTGATCCATTTTTCAATTATAGAGCCACACAATACATTGTTGATAATGGAATAAATGCATATTTTCAATGGGATGACAATCTAAGTTGGTATCCACATGGCAGAGATGTTTCTCAAACTTCACAAGTAGTACTTCACATTACTGCTGCTGTTACATATTGGATTTTTGGTGGTGGCATGGAACTTTATGACTTTACAATTCTATTCCCTGTAATTTTTGGTTCTCTTAGTACTATTGTAATTTTTGCACTAGTTAGAGTAATAGGTGGAACAACTGCTGGGTTGCTTTCCGCGTTATTTTTCTCAGTTTCATTACCATTGATATTGAGAGGAACTATAGGTTGGTTCAAATCTGAACCTCTTGGGTTATTCTTTGGTCTCTTAGCAATCTATTTTTTGCTTAGTGGTATTAATTCTAAAAATAAAACAATAGCAATTGCAAAATTAATAGCAGCAGGAATTACTGTACCTTTATCTATCTCAGCATGGGGTGGAAGCCAGTTTTTTATAATTCCCATCGGTATTTTCTTTCTTACGCTGCCTTTTGTAAGATCCGATCATAAATTTATCATATGGGCAATTCCTCTCTTTACAGCAATAGTATTTCTTGTATCTCTAAGTTTTGAAAGACTAAGTTCAAACTTCATCTTTGGATTGGGAGGAGCTTCATTAATAATTCCAACAATTTTCATAATAGTTTGTATTTTTATTCAAAGTAAAAGTAATGAAACCAAAAAAACTAGAAACGGTTTATTATTTTTAGCCTCTATTTTGATAATTGGTACATGTATTTTGATAATTAATGCTAATACAGAATTTTTACCACTTCCAAGTTATAGATATCTAAATGCAATTAATCCATTTTTGACTACTTCTATTCCTTTAATAGATTCAGTTGCAGAACACGCTAGTACAACAATCCAGCAATCCTTCTTATTTCATTCTGTTCTGATGATCTTTGCAGGATTAGGTATTTGGTTAATTGTAAAAAATCATCAGATAAAAAATTCTGGTTTTATTAAAAATGATATGATTTT
>JAICOU010000010.1 GCA_025930495.1 Nitrososphaeraceae archaeon | reverse complement strand
TAGACTAAACCTGCAATTTATATCAAATCTAATTATTTTGTTTGACATTGCCTCGTTCTATTAAGATGACAAAAAATGGTATCCTCTGTGAGATTGATGGGAGAAGAGTATACTTGGATCCAAAAAATCCTGATTCTACTGGAGTTAATTTTGTCTCTCATGCACATTCTGATCATCTCCCATCAAAAAACGGTGGTACAATACTTTCGTCCCTTGAAACCAGTGAAATTGCTAATCTTAGAGGCTTTAAGATGGAAAATCACCTTCAAAGTATTGATGATTTTTCATTAATTGACAGCGGTCATATCTTAGGCGCAAGGGGTCTGCTTTTTGATGATATTTTCTATACTGGAGATATTTGTACAAGAAGTCGCGGATTTTTAAAAGGTGCAATTATTCCAAAATGTAAAACACTGATCACAGAATGTACATTTGGCTTACCTGAATTCATATTTCCAAAATTAGAAGAAATACAAAAACAAGTAAATGAATTAATTTCAGAGTTTTATGGAAAAGGTATCCCTGTAATATTATTGGGGTATCAGCTAGGAAAAGCTCAAACCATTACTCAACTCTTTGGACATTGGGGTCCTCTTTACTTTCATGACTCTGTAAAACAAATGAACACACTTCATCAACAACTTGGAATCTCTCTAAATGATGGAATTAGTCATTCTGAAGCAGAAGAAAATGGACTATTATCCAAAAAACCGTGGGTAATGGTAGCACCAATGATGTCTGAAAAGAATCAATTTCTCAAAGACATGAAATCAAAATATGGTGCAGTTACAATTGGTTTTAGTGGTTGGGCGCAATCTACTAGATTTGCATTTGGAAGACGTTCGGATTATTCAATTCCAATGAGTGATCACTGTGATTTTAATGAGCTAGTAGACATGGTGGTGCGTTCAGGGGCAGAGCATGTTTATACTATTCATGGATTTGTTGAGGAATTTGCTGAACACCTAAGGAAAATTGGAATTAGTGCACAACCATTACGTGAAAATTCTTTGGATAATTTTATCTAATGTGAAAATTTCCCACAATCACAATCTAGAACCAAACATGTTTCTGAATTTCTAATATGATCATGTGAGAAATGCTTGCACTTTTCATTTTTACATATTCTTCTTTGCATTTCTCTTTGTACTACTGTTTGTGCAATTGAATTTGCCTTGTCTTTTGAATATCCTTTTTTATCCATGTAATAATGTACAATTCCATTATACAGCAACTCTGGATTAAATGGTTTTTCTAACAATTACTTGCCCCCCTGTGATGGAATATAGTGCAAGGTTATAGTTGAACGAATTTTTTGAATCTTTCTAATTTTGTTGGTAATTACTTGGTCTAGTATTTCTTTAGTGTCTGCCTGTACCTTGCAAAAAACATCATAGATTCCATATGTTCCTCTCACTTCTTTTATCTCTGGAATTTTCATAATCTCCTTAATGATTTGCTCTTCTGACCCCAAATCACATTGTATCAAGATATATGCTATTTCCATGTATTACCCTCTCATTCTTTTTCTTTTATATCCTATTTCTTCATGACACTTGCATATGCAGGATGGTTCTTCACATTCACTCATATTTTTTTTATTCATAGTATAATATGTCAATCATGATATTTCAAGAAATCTATTTTTAATTAAAAATTCATTCATTTTATAGAATATATTTTAAACAATTATAATGAAATTTCAGAGTAATATCCCAAAATTTTCAGTCGTTGTTTAAGTATGTGTAAGATATTCTTTTAGTATGTGCGAAACTCTTGATGAAATTCATGATGCACAGTTAGCTGCAATTATCGCCAAAATGAGAAAAGAAAAAACAGAAAAACAAGTTTTGTGCAACTAAAAATTTATTTCAATATTACCCCAATGTCCATCAGATTTGTATGAGTAAAATCTGTTCTGATGTTGTTTTTTTGTTTTTGAAAAAACCTTCCAGAGTCGCTGTTTTTTAAGAATTCTTTGATTATTGATTCATCTATTTTGATGTTTTCTGTTATGGCTCCTGCAAAAAATGTATTTCCATCTATTCCATCTGTTCCCATTGATGAGATGATCATTTTTTTTAAATTTTGTGAATTCTTTAAAATTCTTAAAACTAATTCTTGATTTCTTCCTCCTGATCCTTTTCCAATAACTTCAACTGTAGTTTCGCCACCGAAAATGAGGCAACTTTTTTGCTCTTCTGATATGTTTTCCATAATTGTTTTTGTAGCATCTTTTATGTTGCCAAATACTTGGATTGTTTTTACTTTGTATCCAAGTTCTTTGGCTTTGACTTCCATTGCTTTTAAACAATCTCTGTTGTTTGCAATAATGTAATTTTCTATCTTTGCTTTTTTTGGGGTTTCGGGAATTTTTCCTTTAAATCCATCTTCAAGTATTTGTAGAATTTCTAACGGGATTTTATTTTTTAATTTGTATTTGTTGATTATATTTAGTGCATCCAGAAAAGTGGTGTTATCCATGTATGTTGTTCCTGATGCAATAGATGAAAGATCATCTCCTTCAACATCTGACATAACAAGTCCAATTCCGTGACATTTGATGTTTTCAACTAGTTTGCCTCCTTTTATTTTTGATAAATGCTTTCTAATGCAATTAAATTCTTGAATGTTGGCTCCTGATTTTAACAATAGATTGGTTACATAGATTTTATCATCTAATGTTATGTCATCTGGAATGGCAAGTAATGACGATCCTCCACCTGAAACAAGAAAAATTACCAATTCCCCATCTCTTCTATTTTGAAGAAATTTTGTCACCTCTTTTGCAGCCTTTATGCTTGTTTGATCTGGTTTTGGATGTCCAGAATTAAAAATCTGGAATTTTTTGCCTTTTATCTTTGATTTAGAACCCTTTGGAATTACTATGATTCCACTTTTAATTGGAATAATTGCATTTAATGCCCTCGTCATAGAATCACCTGCTTTTCCAAATGCTACTGTGTAAATATTTGAAAAGCCTTGTAGTTTGAGAATTTTTCCATCAATTTTAATTTCTTCTGGAGTGACAAATTTTGGTATGATGTTCTCTGGCTCTGCAGCTTTTAATCCTGCCTCCAAAATCTCCAAACATTCTCTTTTTTTATCTGATGTTGCTAAATCTTCATAATTCTGAATAATCATATGCTAATTTTCTCTTACTGCAAGATATAATAATAATCAATGATGCCTCTGATTTATGTACACAGTACGTATTCCAAAAGTTATCAATTTTGGAAAAAATGCACTTGGTGAAACAGAATATCCAAAAAATGCCCTAGTTGTTACGACTGTTCCTCCAGAACTTTCTGACAAATGGCTTGCCAAAATGGGAATTAAGGACTATATGCTGTATGATCAAGTAAAACCTGAACCATCAATTGATGATGTCAACGCTGTGATTTCACAATTCAAAGACAAAAATCCCTCTACTCTAATTGGATTAGGTGGAGGTAGTTCAATGGATGTAGTAAAATATGCTGCACCAGAGATGAAAAAAGAGAAAATCTTAATTCCAACTACTTTTGGAACTGGAGCTGAAATGACAACGTATTGCGTTTTGAAATTTGATGGAAAAAAGAAATTGTTGCGAGAAGACAGATTTCTTGCTGACATGGCTGTAGTGGATTCATATTTTATGGACGGCACTCCAGAACAAGTCATAAAAAATTCTGTCTGTGATGCATGTGCTCAGGCAACAGAAGGTTATGACAGCAAACTTGGAAATGACTTTACAAGAACCTTATGTAAACAAGCATTTGAGATTCTATATGATGCAATAATGAATGACAAACCAGAAAACTATCCATACGGTTCAATGTTATCTGGTATTGGATTTGGTAACTGTTCAACTACACTTGGACATGCATTATCATATGTCTTCTCAAATGAAGGAGTGCCACATGGTTATTCTTTGTCTTCTTGTACTACAGTTGCACACAAGCATAACAAATCCATCTTCTATGATAGATTCAAGGAAGCCATGAAAAAGCTAGGTTTTGACAAACTTGATCTAAAAGCTGATGTTTCAGTTGCGGCAGATACTATAATGACTGATAGAGGACACTTGGATCCAAACCCAATTCCAATCTCCAAAGAAGACATCATCAAGTGTCTACAAGATATTAAATCAGGTAATCTGTAAAAAATTCTTATATTTTTACATTTTTTCTATTTTATTAATAAACTACAAAATTGGCTATTTTGACTAAACTTATTTATGCTGATATTGTTGTTTCAGTGTATGATTACTGAAAAACCATTGAAATTCGGTATTCAAAATGGATTAAATGTTGCCCGAGCCGGATACACTGAAGATCAAATTTTAACTGCTTGCATGCTTGCCGATAAAACAGGTTATGACTCTATTTTCTATATGGATCACACAAATGTCCCACAATGGAAAAACGCAATTGTTTTGGATCCTTGGGTAATGTTGTCTGCAATTGCCGCAGTTACAAATAATGTTGAATTGGGAACATGTGTGACTGATGCCATTAGAAGACATCCGTCAAATATTGCACTAGCTGCAATTACACTTGATAGAGTTTCAAAAGGAAGAGCAATTTTAGGAATTGGTGCAGGAGAGGCTCAAAATCTAAAAGAATTTTGTATTCCATTTGAAAAACCAGTTTCTAAATGGGAAGAACAAATTCAAGTAATCAAAATTTTGTATGGTTCTACTCCTGATCACACTGTAAATTATAATGGTAAATATTACAAATTAGAAGGTGCATGTCTGCAAGCCCCACCAATTAGAAAGCCTCATCCACCAACATACATGGCATCAGGTGGTACACGTACTTTGGAACTCACTGGAAAACTTGGAGAGGGGTGGTTGCCAATCGGTTACACACCAGAGTTGTTTGAAGATCATGCAAAGCAAATCAAAGATTCTATGAATAAACATAATCGTACTCAATCTGAAAAAGATAATTTCCAATATGCACTGGACATAGACGTCTACTTTTCTGAAGATGCAGAAGAATCTTGGGCAAAAATGAAAGAAGCAGTAAAGGTAAGTTTGTTCAAACCCGAAGTGTTACGTGTTCACGGTATTAAAGAAATTGAAGGATTTGATTTTGTAAAATACTTTACAGAATATTCAATGTCTGATCAATCTTGGATTG
This sequence comes from Nitrososphaeraceae archaeon, assembly GCA_025930495.1. Taxonomy (GTDB): domain Archaea; phylum Thermoproteota; class Nitrososphaeria; order Nitrososphaerales; family Nitrosopumilaceae; genus Nitrosarchaeum. Next base: position 31,382 of record JAICOU010000010.1, on the reverse strand, counting down.
TCAAAATGAGAGAGGCTGCAACAAAAATCCCTGATAAAATTGCTCGTTCATCAACTGCTGTTGGTACTCCTGATGATATAATTCCCACCTTTGAGCGCTTCATGAAAGCTGGTGTAAACCACTTTGTAATTAGATTCTGGGGTAAAAACTACTTTGGCTCAATTGACAAATTTGCAAGTCATGTTATGCCTTATCTGCGAGAAAAACTAAAAAAATAAGTTCACTTGTACATCGAAAATCATTTACTATACTAATTCTAGGTGATATTAATGGATGATGAACTTCCTGAATCAATAAAAAAATGCCTAAAAATTCTAGAAGAAAATATCGGTATTTTATCTAATATTGAATTGAATTTAGAAGACCAAAAAGAGGATGAACTAACTTCTGATTTGGATCTACATGATCTATATGATATGACTGATGATGTCGCAGAATCTGCAAAACTAAAACGTGCCGAATTTAGTTTTATGCGCAGAAAAGCAGATCCATAATGCTGATTAATTTATGATTTATGTGGTCGTCTGTTTCTGCTTTTCATTCTAGTGTATGATTTTACTTGTCGTCTTTTTTGTTGTTTTTCTAATCTTTTTCTTGTACGTGCTGTGGAGTTTGTTTCACCTTGTATTATTTTGACTTTGCTTCCATCTCTGAGCATTATTGGTTTTCCTTTAAATCTAAATTCTATGTCGTGGCATTTTGTATAGTATTTTCTTAGGCAAAAAAATATTCTGTTATTTGTCCCATGCATCTCTTTGACTTCTTTTGATTTTTTCAAATCATTGAGAATATTTCTTAGTAACCCTTTGTCAATATCTGTAATTCTATGTAGTTCTCTAAACCAAATGAATCTTGAATTAGTTCCCCACTCTTCTAGAACTTTAAGTGCCAAATTTGTTGCCCTTGATCGTTCTTCTTCTCTTTCGTCCAATTTGCTTGCTCTATATTCATCCTGTATTTTAGGAATTTTGTTCCCTATTGGAAGGCCTTTTTTGATCTACTCATTTCTTTTAATCTTGATTTTGTTACTCTGACTGATTGTCTTTGATTTTTTTCCATCTCTTTTGCAATATTGTCTATTTTTTTTATAATTTTTGATTGTTCTTCAGATGAATTTGATTTTAAGAGATTTTTCTTTAATATTTTTAGTTCTGATGAATATTTTCTAAACTCATTTTTTAGGTCGTTTAGATAAGGATCATTCATAATTTTTCTTTAACCAACTGGTATTTTAGAGATTCATGATCTGGATTTATAATATTATTAATGAAAATAACCGTGTTGCAGCTAGTTGGAATTTTACAAATCAAATCATTTCAAAAAATCCAAGAATTTTTGAATCAAGAGCATATTGGACGAATTTCCAGTATTGATGAGAATGGATACCCTCAGATAATTCCCATGAATTTTGTTTTTCTAAATGATTCCATATACATGCATTCTCATACCAAAGGTGAAAAAATTGATAATATCAATCGAAATAACAAAGTTGGTTTTGAAGTTGATAGGGAACTAGAGTTTCTGCCTTCCTACTTTGAAGATCCAAAAGATGCATCACTTGCAGATACATTGTACATTAGTGTTGTAATCAAGGGTAAAGCATCATTAGTAACAGATAGAGAAGAAAAAACACTTGCACTAAACGGTCTTATGAAAAAATATCAACCTGAGGGAGGATATGATCCGATTCAGTCTACTATGAGAGTTTTAGATAGTGTTGCAGTAATCAAAGTCACACCTGACACACTTTATGGAAAATACAAAATTGGACAACACGTGCGTACAGAAAGTAGAATGGATTTGGCAGAAAAAATATTGAAGAAAAATTCTCCCACTGCACAAGAAACTTTGAAAATTATGGGATTTGAGATAACTGAAAATGGATTGCACATGGTTGATGAACCTGTATGGTAATTTCTAATATCACCATTGCTTTAAATTCTATTTTAACAAGTAAAAGCGCCATAATAACACAATTGTCTTGGATTAATTTTTGAGACTGATTTTGCTATTTCATTAAATAATGTATTAAAATATTATAATTTAGATTTATTTAGAAAAAAGGGAAAACATTATTCGTCCTTTCTCCGTATTCTTATAGTTGACAATTATAGTGTATTCTCCATCAAGCCATTTTGTATTTAGTAGAGAAGGAAACAAATAATCTCCCATTTTAGTAGTCATCACATCACTCTGGATACTGGTTCCATCAGGCCGAATGATGATTACTGTAACGTTATGGGGATCTTTTTCTTGTATTTTTCCTGAAATTATTACTTCCAGATCCTTTTTAGATGTAATTATTTTTTGGTCTGGTTCGATTATGACATATCCGTTTGAACCATGGTGTGCAACAACTATGGGTAGTATAGTAGAATCATATCCTTTGACATGGTTGTGTGAGTCAACTACAGTTATACTGCCTTTCATCCATGGATGCAATGAGCAGAAATATGGGTAAATCCCAGAATATCCAAATATTTTTTGAACCGATTCATTAGATTGGAGAATAAGATAAAATATATTATTGGGATTATTTGGGACACCTCCTGCAATATCATGAATAAGTGAATCATGATTAACCCATGTAACTATTCCATTTTTGAGAATTGATACATTATTAGGAGAAAAACATGTGTTATCTATTTTACATATGGGCGATGATGCACCATCTGTGATATCTATTATTGCTGTAAGCGACACAGTGTTATTATGTGAAAAAGTATTTTTTGATATATCTAACGAATTTTCAAACAATGCATGTATGGGTTTTTTTTGTTCATTCCAAGTTTGTAAGAAAATGTTGGACTGACCGATCTCTTTTTGGAATACCATGTCAAAATTAATCCAATATGCACCTCCCTCTAGAAAATTATTTACAGTTACCTTTTTGATAATTTTTTTAGGATCTAATACTTGTAACTTTCGTCCTTTATCAAAAACTAACTCAATAGGATATGATTCAGGTGTATCATTTCCGTTTCCGATGTATAACGACAGATGTTCTATCTTTGTACTTGCAAATTGTTCTTTTAATTGCACTTGAATCTGTAACACTTCATTAGGTGTAATGAAAAGTGGTGATGGATTTACATTTCTGGAGAAAGGGATATAGTAACCACGTTTATCATATTTAGAAACACCGTAATTTTTTTGATCTGTGTTGTCACTATATCTACTATATGGAAAGTAATCTTCAAATCCTATATGCTGTTTATCTTTTCCATACACAATCATATTGGAGTAGGAATTTTCCGAATTGGATTGTTCTATATGGTATAATCCAACTCCTAAAATTTGTGGAGGTGGTCTACTTTTGTTAGCACTTGATGAAGTTGGAGATCCTTGTGTTGTATCACTTGAATCTTTTGGAGGTTTGGGATCTTTTGGATCTTTTGGAGGTTTTGGATCTTTTGGAGGTTTGGCAGCTTCAGATTCGTTAACTAATAAAGTGATAAGTAATGAACATACAAGTAATGCGAGAATCAGAACAACTGTAGATTTTTTAGATACTGGATTCAACAGTCTTTGAAGATATTGGCGTTCTAATATCTATACTCAATTCTTTGAGATGGTGTATTGTTAATTCTATTTTCTTCTTACACATTGGACATTGACCTAACGTACCGCCTCATAGAATTGTATTTTGGATACTTGATATGATTTTCTGCTTACCTGTGGTTTTTTACTTAACGATAGTTAGCTATAAGTTCAGTTTTGGATTATCGTAACTGTTGCAACAAATTCATAAATTTGAACTAGTATCTGAGTTTGAACCTACTGGTGATCAGCCACAAGCAATTGATGCCCTAGTTGAAGGTGTAAAAAAGAAAACAATTCAGACATTACTTGGCGTAACTGGTAGTGGAAAGACATTTTCTATTGCAAATGTAATTGCAAGAACTGGAAAAAACACACTGGTCATATCTCATAACAAAACTTTGGCTGCCCAACTATATTCTGCATTAAAGCAGTTTTTTCCCAAAAATAACGTGGGTTATTTTGTATCGTATTATGATTATTATCAGCCTGAAAGCTATATGCCCCAAACTGATACCTATATTGAAAAAGACACACAAATCAATGAAAAAATTGAAAAATTACGATTAGAGGCAACTGCAATGTTGCTCTCTGGAGACCCTACGATTATTGTCTCAACTGTATCTTGCATCTATTCACTTGGCAATCCCCAGGACTGGGAAGACTTGGCAATCACAATTAATGCCGGCGATGTAATAAAAAGAAATGAACTAATAAAAAAATTCGTTGATGCAAGATATGAAAGAAATGACACTGAAGTAGCTCCTGGTAATTTCAGAGTAAGGGGCGATACGATAGATATTGTACCTGCATATTCTGAAGATATTGTACGAATTTCAATGTTTGGTGACGACGTAGAAAAAATCACACTGCTTGATAATATATCGCTTAAAGAAAAACGCAAAGTAACTCAGATGAAAATTTTTCCTGCAAAACACTATTTGATTGCAAAAGATGTTCGAGAAAAAGCTGTACTTTCAATTAAAGACGAGCTAGAAAAACGATTACCCGAACTAAATGAATTAGAAAAGCAAAGATTGGATATGAGAACAAAATATGATTTGGAGATGATAGAAGAGTTGGGTTATTGCTCAGGAATTGAAAATTATTCAAGGCATTTTGATGGAAGACAACCAGGTGAGAAAGCGTTTTGTTTGATGGATTTTTTTGGAGATGACTATCTACTTGTAATTGATGAATCACATGTTACTTTGCCACAACTACATGGAATGTACAAGGGTGACTATTCAAGAAAAAAGGAACTAGTGACATATGGTTTTCGTCTGCCAAGTGCATATGATAACAGACCATTAAAATTTGAAGAATTTGAGGGTTATCTGAAAAATACAATTTTTGTATCTGCAACTCCCAGTGAATATGAGAAAAAAATATCCTCTCAAATAGCAGAGCAACTAGTAAGACCTACAGGATTACTTGATCCAGCAGTAGAGATTAGGTCCACAAAGAGCCAAATGGATGATTTAATTCAAGAAATTGCCAAAAGAGTAGCCAAAAATGAGCGTGTTTTAGTCACCACTCTGACAAAGCGGATGGCTGAAGACCTTGCTGAATATCTCTCAAAAAAACAGGTGAAGGTGAGATACATGCACTCTGAAATAGAAGGATTGCAAAGAACAGAATTAATTCGACAATTACGATTAGGAGAATTTGATGTTCTAGTTGGAATCAATTTGTTAAGGGAGGGCTTGGATATTCCTGAGGTTTCACTAGTTGCAATTTTAGATGCAGACAAGGAAGGATTTCTGAGAAATTTTACAAGCTTGATTCAAACATTTGGAAGAGCTGCAAGAAATGTAAACGGTTCGGTAATTATGTATGCCGATAACATTACAAAATCAATGTCTCATGCAATGGATGAAACAAAAAGACGCAAAGAAAAACAAATACAATACAACAAAGAGCATAACATAACTCCACAGACAATTATAAAATCAGTTCCCGAGCAAGTTACAACATTAGATGAATCTAAACTAAAATCAATACACGATCTTGCTACTGATATTATTGAACTAGAATCTCAAATGAAAACATATTCAGAAGAATTAGATTTTGAGCGTGCAATTGAATGCCGAGATAGAATAAAAAGACTGGAAAAGGAGATTAAATTCAAAGATGGCAGAAAATAAATTAAAAATTCGTGGTGCCCGACATCACAATCTAAAAAATATTGATGTTGATATTCCAAAAAATAAACTAGTTGTGATTAGTGGACTATCCGGCTCTGGAAAATCTACTTTAGCTTTTGATACAATTTATGCTGAAGGACAGAGACGTTACGTGGAATCACTTTCTGCTTATGCAAGACAGTTCCTTGAATTAATGGACAAACCTGACGTTGACTCTATAGAAGGACTTTCTCCTGCAATATCTATTCAACAAAAAACTACAAATAAGAATCCCCGTTCTACTGTTGGAACAACTACTGAAATCTATGATTACATGAGATTACTTTATGCAAGAATCGGAATTCCTTACTGTACAAATTGTGCTAGAAAAATATCTACTCAATCAGTTGAAACTATTTGTGATTCTATTCTCAAGGACTTTGCTGGCCAAAAAATCCTAATTTTATCTCCAATTATTCAGAGAAAAAAAGGAACATACGAGAAATTATTTGAACAGATAAAAAAAGATGGATACTCTAGAATACGCCTAGATGGGGAGATTTTGAGCCTAGATGAACAGTTTCCGACACTTGACAGACAGAAATGGCACAATATTGAGATTGTAGTAGATAGAATCCAGACAGAAAAATCTGAAAGATCTAGATTATTTGAGGCAATACAAACTGCAATCAAGGCATCAAAAGGAGACGTCATGATTTCGTCTGAAAAATCAGAAAAAATTTTTTCACAAAACAATGCATGCCCTTACTGTGGATTGACAATTGGTGAGCTAGAACCTAGGACTTTCTCATTTAATTCTCCATTTGGAATGTGTAAGGCATGTAATGGATTGGGTGTAAAGATGGAATTTGATGCAGAACTTGTAATTCCTGATAAGAGTAAATCAATTTTAGATGGTGCAATTGTTCCATGGAGTGGAAGATTTTCTGCATTTAGAAAACAAGCATTAAGGGCTGTTGGGAAAAAGTTTGGTTTTGATTTGATGACACCTATTGAAAAAATATTACCCAAACATCTTCGAATTATTTTACATGGGTCTGATGACTTGATTGATTTTAAATATAGTTCTAAATCTGGTGATTCATCTTGGCAATATACTAATGCATTTGAAGGAGTGTTAGTTAACCTTCAACGCTCTTTTATGGAAACTGATTCCGAATCAAAACGTGAATGGCTAAAACAATTCATGCGAGATACCCCATGTACTGTGTGTAATGGAAAGAAATTAAAACCAGAATCATTGGCAGTCAAAGTTAACGATAAGGGAATTATGGATGTTTGTGATTTGTCAATTGATCATTGCTATGATTTTTTTTCCACCTTAAAGTTAACTGAAAATGAACAATACATTGCACGAGATGTCCTTAAAGAAATTAAAGCAAGATTAGAATTTTTAATGAATGTGGGATTAAACTATCTCACATTGAATAGATTAAGCTCTACTTTGTCTGGTGGTGAATCTCAAAGAATTAGATTAGCAACTCAGATTGGTTCTAATCTTACTGGGGTTTTGTATGTTCTTGATGAGCCTACAATTGGCTTACATCAACGTGATAATGAGCGTCTCATTAAAACGCTAACAAAGCTGCGAGATCTTGGAAATACAGTAATTGTAGTGGAGCATGACGAAGAAGTTATACGAAATTCAGACTGGATTGTGGATTTGGGTCCGGGTGCAGGAGTACATGGAGGAAATATAGTCTTTGAAGGGACTATTGGTCAAATTCTTAATGGCCATAAATCTGTGACTGGAAATTATTTGAAAAATAATTCATTGATAAAACTTGACGAGAAGATACGTAATCGCTCTGGTTCCTTAATTATCAAAGGAGCGTCTGAAAATAATCTAAAAAACATTGATGTGGAAATTCCATTAGGTCTTTTTGTCTCTGTAACGGGTGTGTCTGGTTCTGGAAAATCTACTTTGATAAATGGTATTTTATTAAAATCTCTTGAAAATCATTTTTACAAGTCTAATGTGAAATCTGGAAGTCACAGTGAAATTTTAGGTCTTGAAAATATTGATAAGGTGATTGCAATTGATCAATCGCCAATTGGACGAACCCCCCGCTCTAATCCTACAACATACATTGGCGCATTTACTCCTATACGAGAATTATATGCAAACACAGAATTATCAAAAGAAAGAGGCTATTCCCTAGGACAATTCTCCTTTAATGTAACTGATGGAAGATGTTTTGCTTGTGAAGGTGACGGTGTAAAACAAATTGAGATGCAATTTTTATCTGATGTTTATGTAAAGTGTGATGAATGCAAAGGAAAACGATACAACTCTGAAACTCTATCAGTTTTGTATAAAGGAAAAAATATTTCAGATGTATTGGATATGACCGTTTATGAGGCACTACAATTTTTTGAAAACATCCCTTCAATTAGAAGAAAATTACAAACCGTTTTTGATGTTGGATTGGGATACATCAAGCTAGGGCAATCATCTACTACTTTGTCTGGTGGGGAAGCACAAAGAGTAAAACTTGCATCTGAATTATCCAAAAGAGGAACTGGAAAAACATTTTACATTCTTGATGAACCTACTACAGGATTACATTTTGCAGATGTTCAAAAACTTCTTGACGTGCTAAACAGACTGGTAAATCTAGGAAATACCATATTGGTAATTGAGCATAACATGGATGTAATCAAAAACTCTGATTGGTTAATTGACTTGGGACCTGAAGGTGGAGATGAGGGTGGCAAAATAGTTGCTGTAGGCACACCTCTTCAAGTTGCAAAAGCGCCTGGAAGCTATACTGGAAAATACCTCAAAAAATTACTAAAACAATGACTTTTGATATTTCAAAAATTCACATCCCATCAAACCCAGGCATCTATTTGATGAAGGATTCTGATAAAAAAATTATCTATATTGGCAAGGCAAAAAATCTAAAAAACAGAGTAAGATCCTATTTTTTAAAAAATCAAAACTACAAAACGCAAAAGCTTATGGAAAATATTTCTAATATTGAATTTGTTTTAACTGATAATGAAAGTGAAGCATTTCTTTTAGAATCCAATATGATAAAAAAATATAGACCAAAATTTAACATTGAACTAAAAGATCAACAACGTTACACCTATCTTAGAATATCAAATGAGAAATATCCTAGACTACTTGTTGCAAGACGAACACATGATGGAAAGTTTTTAGGTGGTGGAAAAATTTTTGGCCCATTTATGCAAGGCAGCTCAAAGCTACTTACAATCGGAACTCTACGAAAAGCATTTCAAATTAGAATCTGTAAACAATTGCCAAAAAAAGTCTGCTTGGAATACCATTTGGGAAATTGTGAAGGTCCATGTGAATTCAAAGATGCCCAAGATAAATATTTACAGCACGTATCGGCATTAGAAGAAGTATTAAAAGGAAAAAATCAAACCCAAATTTTTACAAAAAAATTAAAAGAAGAGATGACACAAGCTGCTGAATCACAGCAATTTGAACGTGCAAAGGATATTCGTGATACTCTGATTAGATTGGGCAGTCTTCAAACAAAACAAAAAATGGAATATGTTGAGAATTCTGATGAAGAATACTTTGGATTTAGGGATAAAGATCAAACTGTAACTGTAATGAATTTTAGAATGATTAATGGAGTGATGCGAGACAGTGACAAATTCTTTTTTGATCTTGTTGGAGATAATAATTTCTCAAATTTTCTTTTTCAGTATTATTCTAGCCACAAAATCCCGAAATTTATTTTTGTTAGCGAACTTCCTGAAAATAAAATACTTTTAGAATCTCTACTCTCTGAACAAGCAGGATTCTCAGTTGAAATTATTTGCCCACAACGTGGTAAAAAAATGGATATAATCAATTTGATTTTGAAGAATATCTCATTGATTCATTCCAATAATGGTGATCTTGGTTTGATAGAACTAAAAGAGATATTACATTTATCTGCAATTCCACACATCATTGAATGCTTTGATATTTCTAATCATGGGGATGATTTTGCAGTTGGATCTATGTCTAGATTTGTAGACGGTAAGCCAAACAAATCTGGATATCGAAAATTCAAAATTAAAACCGTTTCTGGCAGAGATGACTTTGCAATGATCAGTGAAATAATCAAACGAAGATATCTTAGATTACTGGAAGACAATTCACAGTTACCTGATTTGATATTGATTGATGGTGGAAAAGGACAGCTAAATGCTGCACTCAAATCATTGCAATCACTTGGATTACATCTTGATTGTATTTCACTTGCTAAAGAAAACGAGGAGATATTTGTTCCAAATCAAAAAAACTCAATTGTAATCTCAAAAAATAGACCATCATTGAAAATTTTACAATATGCTAGAGATGAGACTCATAGATTTGGTGTGACATACAATAGAACAATACGTAAAAACCAAATAAAATAAGAAAAAAGAGAAAAATTTTGGTTAGTTCACTTGAATGTTTCCAACCATCCATGGATGTACCATACAGAAGTAATCATAGCTTCCTGCTTCATCAAATGTGTTTTCAAATGATGCGCCTCCCATGATTAAACTACTATCAAATACTCCGGATGGACCATTAGCTGGACTGCCACTTGTTACTGTGTGTGCAGCTGTATCTACATTTATCCATTCTACAGTATCACCTACATTGATTGTAAGTGATGCTGGTGAAAAACATGCATTAGATGTTTCACAGCCTGGAGATGCAGTTCCTTTTGGAATTTCCACACTAGCTGTTTTTGGTTCGGATGATTCCTCAACCATTACCTCATCTTCTACGATAGTTTCTTTCGTTGTTGTAGATTCTGCATCTTGCTTTACCTTATCTGCTATGTCTGCAAATGGGTCTGTTTGTGTTTCTGGCTCCACAGTTTTTGTTATTACTGGAGCAGAAACAGCTGGTGTGTTGTCTTGAACGTTACCAGCATAAGCTGCGAATCCTACGCCAACAGCTACAATTGCAATAGAAAATGCAATTGCCGCTTTATCTATACCTGCCATAATTAATCCAAGAATTTCCTCAAGCTAAATAAATCTAATCTTTACTGTTACGTTCACAATTTAAAATAATTGGAAAATTTAGAAAATTATATCCTGTATGAATCTCAGTTTGAAATTTAATTATGTGTGTGATTTCTCTTTTTCTTCAAAAAATTACACAAATCTAAAAAAACTGTTGCAAATCTCACATGATCGCTTTAATTGATTTTAACTATAGTCAATCATGTTGAACAACTCTTTCTTTTATGATTCATTTTTCTAATACCCTCATAAAATGCATCGGAGCTGTCACCAAGTAACTCCCGTTTTTGGTCTTAAGCACCTTTGCATTATATTTTTTTAGCAGCCAAATTTTTGTCTGCTGTTATCAATTCATAATGAACTTTTAATTTTCTTTGTTCAATTAACTGTCTGATAAAACAAGCTCTTTTTTCAATAAATTCGTCATGGCTTTTTTGATTTGTTGACAGATGCTCAAATATCGAGTTATCATCTATTGCTATTTTTACAACGTCTTGATTTTTTATGATAAATGTGCCAATACCCCAAAACAACCCAACATGCAATCCCATGTATTTTGATTGTCGATTTGTTACTTTATCCAAGTAAATCCCGACGTGTTCTCTTTTTTGCTCTATGACTGAATTGTTTGTTTGAATTACCCAAGATATTCTCTTTGTATTTCCATCAAAAAATAAAACATGCTCCAATTGTCAACCAAAAAGCGGTTTTTTGTCTATATATTTTGAATCCCGCCCTTATGATCAAAGATTCAAAGAGCAACATATGCTAGAGTCGCATACATTCTTTTCAAAAATGGTCGATGAACTTGTAGAATTTTCAGAATATGATCCTGAATTGGCTGATGGAATTCGTTGGCTAGATAATCAAGCACAAAAAAAAGGCATCACATTTTATGATATGGTTTTTGAAGTATTGTACAAACATGACGTAAACTCTAAAGCTAAAGAGTGGCTTAACACAAGAAATTAAAAATTATTTTCTCAAGTCCAGACCTTTGTATTCGCAACCTTCTGGTCCACAATATTTTCCAACGTAGACTGCTTCTGGTCTGTACAATGCAGGCTTTGGTGCGGCTTCTGCAAATTTTTCTTCAATTATGTGTGCTGCCCATCCTACAACTCTTGATATTGCAAAAATTGGTGTATTAAGATCCATTGGAATTTTTAGCATATAGTAAATTGAAGCACTGTACAAATCGACATTTGGATAGATTTCTTTTCCTTTTTGCATTTTTATTTCTGCAATTGTCGTTGTTTCTACTTTTTCTGTAATGTCATACCATGGTTCACCTGTTTTTGCAGCAAGCTTTCTTGATAATTCTTTTAAAACTTGTGCCCTAGGATCATATGTTTTATACACAGCATGACCCATCCCCATGATTCTTTCACTCTTGCTAATTTTTTCCTTAATCCATGGAACCACATTATCTATTGTACCTATATCTAAAAGCATCTTCATTACCTCTGTGTTTGCTCCGCCATGCAGTTCTCCACTTAATGCACCAATTGCCGCACTTGTTGCTGAATACATATGTGCTCTAGTTGATGCCACTTGTCTTGCAACAAATGTGGATGCGTTAAAGGTGTGTTCTGCATGAAGAATTAAACATGTGTCAAAAATCTTTTCAATTTCTTTATCTGGTTTTTCTCCAAACATCATGTAGAGAAAATTTGCTGCATGATCTAAATTTGGATCAGGATCTACTATTTCTAATCCATCTCGAACTCTTTGCCAACTTGCAATTATTGTAGGTACTTTAGCAATTAGATTGATTGCTTTATCATAGCTTGCTTCTTTGGTTGCAAATTCTTCATCATAATATCCTGCTAGTGCTGCAACAAATGCTTGTAGCATGTCCATTGGGTCGGCATCTTTTCTCCAATTCCCCATATTGATTTGCATTCTTTTGGGAATCCATCTTGCCTCATTTAGTTTGGATTTGAACTCTGATAGTTGTTCTTTGGTTGGTAATTCATCATGTAATAACAAATATGCTGTTTCTTCATAGTTTGATTTTTTTGTAAGTTCTAATATGTCATAACCACGATAAATCAGCTTGCCTTTTTCTCCATCAATATTTGAGATTCTTGTATCTGCAACCTGAATCCCACGCAAGCCTGTGTTTTTTGTTTCCACGCACATCCTTTGAGAAATCTTTTATTATATTTTCGCAAGAAATCATGTCTATGAAGTTTAGTAATTAGTCTAATATGTCAACTCTGGCTCATAAATGATTATTTTTAATTAAAAATTAAATGACTCCAGCTGAACGAAAACTTTTAGAGAAACTTGATAATCTGGTCTTAACTGCATCTGGAGATGAGTTACGCAAAATTCAAGAAATTGACATTCAAACTCAGATGAATGGATTGTCATTTTATGATGCATTTGTAAATTCCACATCTTTGGAAAATCAAAGCATAAAACAAGAATCTCAGGAATCAAAACAATAACTCATTCTTGATTTAAATGAGGGTATGCAAGTGAATCGACAATAATGGTCGCATCTAAAATAAAGAAAACAACAAAGACTGTTAAGAAAAAAACTATGACAAAACCAAAAACATCTCAACAACAAAGAACTAAAATTGTTTGTATTTCACACAAAGAAGACGCTGATGGCATAAGTTCTGCAGCATTGATCAGACAGGCATTTGGTGGTGATTCTGTATTGGTTGATTATCCCGGACAGATGGAGGCTATCCAGAAAGTCTGTGCAGATGAAAAATTAAAATCATTATATATTTGCGATTTGGGTCTTAGTAAAAAGAATCAAGATGAATTTGTTGATCTCTTGAGAATTTTAAAAAAGAATCATGTTGCAGTAACGTACATTGATCATCATGATATTGATCCCAAAATTACCAAAGAATTAGAAAAAATTAAAGTAAAAATGATTCATGATATCAATGAATGTACCACTGTTCAGGTTTATAATGCATTCAAATCAAAACTCTCTGATCAAGCTCCATTCATTGCAGCATGTGCTGCTATTACTGATTATATGGAGGATAGGCCAATTGGTTCTAAATTACTGCAAATCTACGATAGGCAATTTGCATTGATTAATGCAACTGTTCTTACTTACAATATAGTTGGACACCAAAAAGATCCTGATTACTTGCTGTATTTGGTAGAAGAATTAGCCGATTCAAAATTCCCACATGAGATTCCAAATACATTTGAATTTGCACAAATCCAAGTTGAGAAACTTGCACTAATAATTGCCAAAGTCAAAAAAGGAATGAAGACTATGAAGAATATTGGCTATATGGAAATTATGGATTCTGGTGCAAGCGGCGCAGTTAACTTTGTTTTAGGATTATCTGGAAAAGATGTTGGTGTTGCATACAAAGAGAGAGTTGATCATGGTATCTATGCAGTATCTGTCAGAGGATCAAAATCTTGCAAAATCCATTTGGGTAAAATTGTTAATATTCTTGCAACTGAACTTGGTGGTTCTGGGGGTGGACATGATAAAGCATGCGGGGCTGTTATCCCAAAACCAAAAATTCAAACATTCCTTAAAGAATTCAATAAAAAATTAAACTAGATAATTTCAAAATTGGAATTTCATTATTTTGTTTCTACTATGGCATCAATTTCTGTCATCGAATTTAACGGCAAACTTGATACCCCGACTGCAATTCTAGAGTGCTTTCCACATTCTCCAAATATTTCATAAAATAAATCCGAGGCAGCATTGATTACTTTTGGTTGCTGTGTAAATTCTGGCACTGAATTTACAAATCCTGATAATCTGACAATTCTGGAAATTTTTTCCAAATCTCCTAATTCTTTTTTGAGTTGAGCAAGTATGTTAATTGCACAAACTCTTGCTGATTTTTGTGCCGTTTCAATATTTGCATCTGAAACTTTTCCTGTAAATACTACTTTTCCATCTTCCATTGGGATTTGACCTGAAACATATAGTAAATTGCCTGATTTTACTACTGGAATATAAGATCCAGCAGGATTTGGTGGATTGAGCAGTTTAATTCCAATTGATTTTATCTTTTCTTCAATCACAACTGTGAATGTTTGTTATCTGATTTTAGTTTTTACTTATTTTAATGATGACTTTTTCTCCTTTGCTTGAATTATTTTGATATATTGTTCTTGTTTTGTACCCTTGTTTTTGTAGGCATCCATCCAAAATAGATGCCCATGGCAATGAATGTCCGCTATTTAATTTTGATTCTATTGTTATGTTTTTAGTGTTAGCATCAAAATTCACATGACCAGAACACATGATTTGTAGTACGGCATCCATGATCTCAATTATTTCATCAAGTGATTTACCTTTTAAATTAATTCCATTCTTTTCAAGTAATTTGAGCATATCCAATTCAGGTTTTTTTGAAATCATCGTTGAATTTAGAATATGCATTAATCCATTTTCATTAATGACGCGAATGATTTTGTAAACTTCTTGAGCCTCATTTTTTGTCATGTCTGCAAGTGATTCTGTTTTAATTGAATTTCTCCAAATATCTGCAAACATTCTATTCTGATTTACTCCTAACACATCTGTTGATGAGAATATTGCTCCCTTACCGTTTTCATTGTTTATCATCAATACTTCTGTTTCGTCAAAAACAAAACAATTTTGTATTATATCTGAGATTCTAATTTTTACCTCATTTGGAATTGCTTTGTATGATTCTGAACAAATCTGTGCTGATGGCAACAATAATCTGACTTCTAAATTTCTACGAAGTACCGATAGTAATTGCTCTTTACATTCTTCTAATAATCCCAATCCCCACTGATCTGTCATGATGTTGATTGAAGATTTTGAACATTCAATCATTGTTCTTAGCTGTTCTAAGACATTGTTTGCGCTAACATGAAAATATTTTTTTTCTTCTGAACCTCTTGACTTTCTACTTTCTTCACTTGCTTTTTTTAGATTTGAAACCAATGTGTTCATTGCATTTACTTTGTTAATCTGTTCATGAATAATTGAATCAAATGCATCTTCAGGTGCAATTGCCGTGCACATGATTGGCTTGCTTTTTGAAATTATTGCCAACTTCTTGTTTTCCAGCTTTAGTAATGTGGGATATATTTTGGTTCTTGGAAGATCTGAATAATATGCAAGTTCCCCTGCAGATATTGTTCCTTTTGAGATAAGGGCAACATATGCCTGAGCCTCATATTTGCTCAAGCCAAATTCTTCAAGACTAACCGTCAGTGCATATTCATTTACCATGATTCTAGTTTACACCTGATTAGGTAACACTGTGAGCTAAATTCCTTTACACAAATACTCAAAAAATTTAAAATTGTAACCCTAGGGAGGTGTTACCGCAGTTACTGATAAAATTGTGACACTGTCCTGAAATATCAAATCTCTATTGATAAATTGGTATGATGTGTAATCCAAAATTGACTCAAACAGAATGTGTAAATGTATCTCAAACTGTCACTATTGTTCCAAGACTTGAATATTCAAATAATTTACTAAACAGTATTGTGGATATTTTAAAAACAAAAAAAACTGAACTAAAAAAATTAAACCGTAATTTCTTAGAATTAGATGATGATCATACTTATGTTAAAGCACTAGATTTTGAGAAAACTATTATCTTTTCATTAGAAATTCTCTCTCAAATCCAAAAGAAAATGAATTCTATCTCTGGAATAAACAGCATTCCTGAACTTTTACCTTTGACAATCCCTATGATGAGGACTGTGAGTGCTCAGCTTTTTAGATTACTTCCTGCCTGCAGTCAAAACCTTTCTGAGTTATCCGTACATTTAGGTAGTATTATCTTGGATTCTGCAATTCTTACCGAGGCTAGATTTGATTTTAACCAATCCAATGCTGAATCATCATCAATACTAAATAAAGTAAAATTGATGGTAGACTCTAAAATAAGTAAGCAGTACCCTAATCTTGCTTTTTCTAAAGCATGCAATACTTGAATTTTATTAGCTCTAAACATGGTTTTGCAACTGATATAGACCATCTCCAATCATTATCTGCAAAAATCGAAAAAAAATTATCTGCCTCTAATGCCCCCGATGTTAAAATTGATAAATTAACTCTGGAGGAATTGCAGGACATAAATAAAATTGTGGGATTGGCTAATTTTATGCTCTTCAAATATGAGGATAAAAAAGAAACACGCTTAATTTTACAACATTTTGTTTCAATTATCACTGAATCTGCGCAATCAATAGAATGTATTGATGATGAAATCTCTGAATTAATCTTATCTGCTGAGGATTCTATCAATAAAGTCAAAAATATGCATTCTAAAATTTCCGAAAAATCTGACCTTAAAAAATCATATCTAGATGAATCCGCTGGGGATGAATCTAAAACTGGTTCAATTAATTTAACCAATTTTACTACAGCGATTAACCCCACTGAATACCAACAAAATTCTCAAGTACTGTGCAAGTGATATAGATGAGTTTAGCCCCGCAAGAATTAGAAAACAATGCAAGCAAGTATGCTTCAGAGGCAATCAAGTTTGATTCTCAAGGCGCACGAGGCATGGCCATTACGCATTATCAGCGCGCAATTGATTCACTTGTAAAGCTACTGCAACTTTATCCTACAAGCAAACTTAATCCTATTTACAAAGACAGATGTAACTCTTATCATAATAGAATAACAGCACTTCAAGAATCCCGTGGAGTAGAGCCTGCGGTGGATCCAAATGCTTCCCCTAAAGAACAACAAGCTTCTGTACAAAGACAAACTGATGAAAATGATTTTGAAGATCTTGTAATGAAAGAAAAACCCAATATCAGTTGGAGTGAAGTAATTGGGTTAGATGATGCAAAGAACGCATTACGAGAATCAATAGTTTATCCTACCAAAAGACCTGATCTGTTTCCTTTGGGCTGGCCAAAAGGAATGCTGCTTTATGGTCCACCAGGAACTGGAAAAACTATGCTGGCAGCTGCAACTGCAAATGAAATGGACGGATATTTCATTAATGTAGATGCTGCATCCATGATGAGTAAATGGTTAGGCGAGGCTGAAAAAAATGTTTCAAAATTATTTGCTATGGCAAGAAAATATGCTGAAAAAGAAGGAAAGCCTGTAATTCTTTTTGTAGATGAAGTTGATTCTCTTTTAGGCTCTAGAAATAGTGAAGTTGGAGGAGAGGTGAGAACGAAAAATCAGTTCTTGACAGAAATGGATGGTGTTAATGGTAAAGGTAAGGATTTGATGCTTTATGTTATTGGCGCTACTAACAAACCATGGAGTCTTGATTGGCCTTTTCTTAGAAGATTCCAAAAAAGAATCTATGTTTCACTTCCAACTCAAGAAGCAAGAGAAAAATTATTTGAGCAATATACTGCTCCATTAAGAAAAGATATTCGAGTTAACATAACAGAACTTGCAAAATTATTTGATGGTTATAGTGCAAGCGATATCAAAGACGTCTGTCAAGCAGCACAAATTAAAGCAGTTCATGAAATCTTCAATGCCCCTGATTACCATGAGCCAGTATCTGGTGAAGCACCAATACAGCCACGCGAACTTAACACATCTGACTTTAAGGAAATCATGGCAAGAAGAAAACCAAGCGTTTCACTTGAGATGATCCGTGCCTATCACAAGTGGAGTGAAGAATTCCGAGCACTTTAAGAAATTTTTAATTTCATTTTGCGATCAACCTTCAAAAAACTTAAATTTATAATCAAAAGCACTTGTCGAGGGTCACAATTACTACAAAGAAATCAATCCACGCAAACAAGTTTGGGAAGCTGATTCTTGATGATGGGACTGTCCTTGATGGAATGGGTTTTGGTTATTCTACAACTGTTTTTGGTGAAATTGTCTTTAATACAGGAATGGTGGGGTATCCTGAGACTCTTACTGATCCGTCATACAGTGGGCAAATTCTTACACTTACCTATCCTCTTGTAGGAAACTATGGTGTACCAGATTCATCAATTAAAGATCAAGATGGAATCCCAAAGTTCTTTGAATCTAACAAAATTCAACTAAGAGGACTAGTTGTTCATGAGTTGTCTTTAACTGCCAGTCACTGGAATTTATCAATGACTCTTGATGAGTGGTTATATAATGAAAAAATTCCTGGAATCTCTGGAATTGATACAAGAGCACTAACAAAAAATCTTCGTACAGGAGGAGTGATGATGGCTGCTTTAGTAGTATCTGACACTGAAATTAATGTAGATGAAATAAAAAAACAACTTGCATCTGCACCTAATTACAATTCTGAACAATTCATGGATACAGTGTCTACCAAACAAGAAGTGATGTATGGATCTGAAGAAAAATCTGTCGTTGTGATTGATACTGGTACAAAAAATGCAATACTGAGAAATATTCGTGACCTGGGGTACAAAGTAATAAAATTACCTTGGAACACATCTTTTGAAAAAATTATGTCATATCATCCAAAAGGTGTTGTAATTAGCAATGGCCCAGGTGATCCTCAAAAATGTCCTGATACTATTGAAACTGCACGAAAACTAATTGAACATAATATTCCAACACTTGGAATTTGTTTAGGTGCACAAATCATTGGTCTTGCTGGAAACACTCAAACTTACAAATTAAAATATGGTCATAGAGGACAAAACAAACCATGTGTTAATTTAGAAAATAATCAAGTTTATGTCACAAGTCAGAATCATGGCTATGGAATAACTCCTGAATCTCTGAATGCATCTGAATTTAATTTATGGTTTACAAACGCAGACGATAAAACAGTTGAAGGAATAAAACACAAAAAACAAAATTGTATTGCTGTCCAGTTTCATCCCGAAGCTGCACCAGGACCTTATGATTGTAAATTCGTCTTTGAAGAATTCAAACACCTTATGGAGGAAGGTAAATCTGCCGAAGAATGAATCGATAAAAAAAATTCTTGTACTTGGTAGTGGGGCAATAAAAATCGGAGAAGCCGGCGAAAGTCGCTAAAACGACCGTCAATTTGACTACTCCGGAAGCCAATGCCTCAAAGCAATACACGAAGATGGACTGAAAAGTATCTTAATCAATCCAAACATTGCAACAATTCAGACAGATACTAGATTTGCAAATAAAGTGTATCTGTTACCTGTGAATGTAGAGTATGTAGAATCTATTATCGAAAAGGAGAGGCCTGATGGGATAATGTTAGCATATGGAGGTCAAACTGCTTTGAATTGTGGTGTTAATCTTGCACAGGCAGGCATACTTGAAAAGTATGGCGTACATGTTTTAGGCACACAAATTCCTGGAATTCAAAGAACTGAGGATCGACAACTCTTCAAAGACTCTATGAATCAATGCAATGTTCCGATTCTGAAAAGTAGAACGGTTACAAATTTTATAGACGCAAAAGAAATCGCTCAAGAATTAGGATACCCTGTAATTATTCGAGTAGCGTATACCCTTGGCGGTAAGGGTGGTGGAGTTGCTTACAATGAAATTGAATTACATGAAATTGTTGAACGAGGACTAAGAGCAAGTCTTGTGGGTCAAGTCTTAATTGAGGAATACATTGGACATTGGAAGCAAATAGAATATGAGGTAATGCAGGATTATGACGGAAATAATGTGATTGTTTGTAATATGGAAAATGTTCTTTCCATGAAAGTTCACACTGGTGATAATATTGTCGTTGCACCTTCCCAAACAATTGATAATCATGAATATCATATGCTCCGTTCTGCAGCTTTACGTGCAACAAAACATGTTGGAATTGTAGGTGAGTGCAATATACAATATGGATTAGATCCTGATTCTGATAGATACGTTGCAATCGAAATTAATCCTAGGTTGTCACGTTCTTCTGCACTTGCAAGCAAAGCAACTGGTTATCCACTTGCATACATGTCTGCAAAAATTGGTTTGGGATATACATTACCGGAACTAGAAAACAGAATTACAAAAACTACTACTGCTTGTTTTGAGCCTTCTTTGGATTATATTGTATGTAAGCATCCTAGATGGGATTTTGCAAAATTTGATCTTGTAAAACGAAAACTTGGTCCTACCATGAAATCAGTTGGTGAAGTTATGGCAATTGGAAGAAGTTTTGAGGAATCATTGCAAAAATCAATACGGATGCTTGACATTGGAAATGATGGTCTTGTTCTAAACCGTACAACTATGGAATCCTATGATGAAGAGCAAATAGAAGAACATCTCTCTCATCCTGATGATTTAATTTTGTATTATGTGGCTGCCGCACTTAAGATGGGAATCTCAGTTGAGAAAATCTATAAACTTTCTGCAATTGATCCTTGGTTTATTGAAAAGATCAAAAATATTGTTGATGTTGAATCCAAATTAAAACAAGAACAACTCACCACCTCTTTACTTTGGGAATCAAAAAAGATGGGATTTTCTGATAAGCAAATCGCTCGTGCAAAAGACAAATCTGCTGAAGAAATACGTGAAATACGTAAAAAAGCAGGAGTTTTGCCTTCGGTAAAGCAAATTGATACTTTAGCAGCTGAATGGCCTGCAGTTACCAACTACCTCTATCTAACATATGGTGGTAATCAAAATGATATTGAAATCACATCTGATGACAAAGGAGTCATTGTACTTGGTGCAGGCCCTTATCGTATTGGCAGCAGCGTGGAATTTGATTGGGGTACTGTGAATATGGTTTGGGGTTTGCAAGAAAATGGCGAAAAAAATGTTTCAGTTGTAAACTGTAATCCTGAAACAGTTTCTACTGATTATGATATTTGTAGCAGACTATACTTTGAAGAATTAACTTTGGAAAGGATTTTAGATATTGCAGAATTTGAAAATCCAAAAGGTATAGTTACTTGTGTTGGAGGTCAAACCGCAAATAATTTAACATTAGGTCTTGCAAAAAATGGTATTAACATATTGGGCACTGCTGCATCTGATGTTGATAGAGCAGAAGATCGTTCCAAATTCAGTGCTGAATTAGATAAATTGCATATTCAACAGCCACGATGGCAAGCATTTTCAAATATTGCTGAGGCAAAAAGTTTTGCACAAAATGTAGGCTTTCCTGTAATTGTCAGACCTTCCTATGTATTATCTGGTGCTGCAATGAAAGTTGTATGGTCTCAAGATGAATTAAAAAAATATGTCAAAGAAGCAACAGATGTATCTCCTGATCACCCAGTTGTCATCTCAAAATTCATGCTAAATTCATTAGAAGTTGATGTTGATGGAGTTAGTAATGGAACTGATGTCATAATTGGAGCTATAGTTGAACACATTGAAAGTGCAGGTGTTCACTCTGGTGATGCTATGATGTGCATTCCACCATGGCGACTCAACAACAAAACTATTGAAACCATAACTGAATACTCTACAAAGATTGCAAAAACGTTTAATGTCAAAGGACCGTTTAATTTGCAATTTTTAATCCATAATGATCATGTATATGTAATTGAATTAAACATTAGAGCATCTCGTTCCATGCCTTTTGTATCAAAACTTGTCAAGACAAATCTTATCTCACTAGCAGCAAAGGCAATCTTGGGTAAGCCTCTGCCTAAATTGCCTGAAAACAAATGGCAAAAAATTCACAATTTTGGAATCAAGGTACCTCAATTCTCATTTATGCAACTCGAGGGGGCAGATATTAGACTAGGCGTAGAAATGCAGTCTACTGGAGAAGTTGCCTGTTTTGGTACAAGCTTTTACGATGCGTTAGCTAAAGGACTTACTTCTGCAGGATACACTCTTCCAAGTACAGGTACGGCCCTTGTTACAGTTGGTGGTTCTCAAAATAAAGAAAAGTTACTGCAACCAATTGCACGATTGAAGAATCTTGGATTTAAAATACTTGCAACTGAGCATACTGCAGAATTTTTTGAAGAAAAGATTGGTGATGTTGAAGTTGTTCACAAAATTTCAGAACCTACAAGAAAACCTAACATTGCAGATTTGCTTTATGAACGAAAGATAGACTTTATCATAAATATTCCCAGTACTTCAACCCTTGAAAAATATGTTGGAATGCTTGAGGATGAATATCAAATTAGAAGAAAATCCCTTGAATTAGGAATTCCTGTTCTTACAACTATTGAGCTAGCCGATTCTTTTGTAAAGACTCTGGAATGGCTCAAAGATAATCAAACAACAAAAGATCCTATTGAACCCTATGATAAAATAGAATAGTCTTGATCTGAATTTAATTATAACACTTGATCAATTACTGATTCATCTCCAATAATTGTTCCATCTAATGTAATTATTCTGGCAGATGATATCTGTTTGATTTTTTCTATTATTGGGGAAATTGATTTTTTATATTTTTTTTTGTGCGTTGCATAAAAATATCTGTTAAATGATGGGATGATTGTTATTTCTATATCTCCTGATTTATTTGGGAAGATATTTTGTTTTTCTGTCTTTATTGATACCCATACTCTTTGTCCATTTAATACTGAATCTTCTTGAAAAAATACAGGATGTACATGGCCCATGATAATTTTATCCACATGGGAAAAATTTTCTGAAGGCATTGTATGTCCATGTGTAAGTAAAATGTTTTCTTCTACCATTCCCATCGAACTGATCATTGAAATATTTTCTGGAACTAGTCTCTGTATGTTTGCATCATGATTTCCGGGAATTAATATTATGTCACATTTTTGTTTAATTTTATTAAAAAATAATGGGACTTCATTCCATTCATTTTTTGAGATGTTTTTGATGCTAGATTTTATGTCTCCTAATAAAATAAGTGAGTCTGGTTTTTCTAAATCAATAACACTTGATAATTCCTCTATTGTCTCATTGATTGACGTATTTTTCCCAATAAAGATTTCATTTGATGCAAGAGTATTTTCAAACCCAATATGAATATCTGTAACTATGAGATTCTTTTTTCTACCTTCCAAAACCATTATTGGTTTTGATGGAATTATTCTTGTTTTGAGCATCAAAGATATACAATAGACAATGGATTAAATTCTTGTGAACAAAGATTCTGAAAGAATCGAATCTGTAGTTTCTGAAAAACGTGTCAAATTACATCTTTTTGAACCAAGTCAAAGAAAAATTTGGACTGTAGTTGGGAAAGGTAAGGAACATTGGTTAGATCCTGATGCTCAATATTGTTCATGTCCTGGATATTATTTTGGTAGATTAAATGGAAAAGCAAGTTGCTATCATTTAGAATCCGCATATTTAGCTAAAAAAGAAAATAAAATAGAAACAATTAGATTTTCTGATGAAGAGTATGGTGATTTTCTTTCAGGGTTGATTTCAGATTTATAAAAATTCTATTATTAGAACTTGTTAATAACTAGAAATAATACGAAATAATTATGGATGAAAATCAATACAACTCTCTAATTGAAAAAATTGCAACAATGATGGAAAAAGATGGATTATCTGTTGATGAACAAAATATCCAGAAACTACAAAAATACAAAGACCATGCAAAATCTAATTCAAATCTAAATGATGAGAACACAACAAAGTTAGTCTATGAATCACTGCTTTATTTAAAATTAAAAAATTCAGATTCTGGTGACCCTCTTCAAAAGGGTGATGCGTTTGGTGCTGGATTCAGCTAGTTTTATTATAACGGAATAGTTTCAACGTCTTCTTTTGAAACACCTTTCCAAAGCCCAATCATTCCTTCCGGTTTTACTTCTTCAACTTTGGTTATGTGCTGAATTTTTATATGATCTGGGGTAGGTGGCATCCAAAGCATTGCCATGTAATCGCCAACATTTCCAACTTTGCTTGGTAATGCCATGATGATTTTCTCCTTTGAGAATCCTTTTGAGACTAGAATGCTAACTGCTTTTTCTTGCAGATCCATTCTTCCATGCGTGAATAAGTAGACACTTTTTTGGCTGTCGATTTTTACCATAATTTGCTTGGTATCTTAAACTAAATCAATCTTTCCTGATCTAATCCATGCCAAAAAGGGTTAAATTAGAATAAACAAAATTTTGATCTGTGAAAATATTCACCGTAGGAAGCAAATCCTTTGTTACAAGCTTCCAATTAGCAGGAGTGCATGGAATCATCTCAGATACGCCTAAAAAAACATTAGATGAAATCAAGAAACTAACTGATGATTCTGACGTTGGATTAATTTTGGTAAGTGATGATATGACTGAATCTATTAGTGACGAATTAACTGCGCTTAGAGCAGCAAAATCCACTCTAGTTTTTGCATTGCCTTCAGTGGGAAGTGAAAAATCTGAGGTTGATTATAGATTAATGCTCAAAAAGATCCTTGGTGTATAATTTAATCTACTTATATTCAATCTTCTAAAGTTTTGATATGAAGACTGTATATGTCAAAGAACCATCTGTTATCTCAATTAGTGAAACAGAAAATCCGATATTAAGTTCTGGAGATATTTTGGTACAAATGCATGCATGTGGTATATGTGGTTCTGACTTGGAAAAAGTATTTGGAGAATATGGACAACCTTCGATGCGATTAGGTCATGAACCTGCAGGAGTAATTATTGATGTTAGCTCTGATGTAACTGCATTTAAAAAAGGTGATAGGGTATTTACTCACCATCATGTTCCATGTTATTCTTGTCACTTGTGTAAACATGGTAATGAGACAATGTGTCCAAAATACTATGAAACAAATCTTTCTCCCTGCGGTCTATCTGAAGAATATGTTGTACCTAAATGGAATGTAGATCATGGAGGCGTGCTCAAGATTCCTGATTCTATGAGTTTTGAAGAAGCCGCAATGATTGAACCCTTAGCATGTTGTGTTAGGGCATGGACAAAATACTCTTATCAAGAAGGAGATTCAGTTGCAATTTTTGGTGTTGGCCCTACCGGTATGATGCATGTGATGCTTGCGCAATCAAAAAAATTCTCAAAGATTTTCTGTTTTGATGTAAATAACTTTAGATTAGGATTTGCAAAAAAATTTCATGTTACAGATTCTATCAATTCTCTAGATGATAATAGAAAACAAAGAATTTTGGATCATACTGAAGGAAAAGGAGTAGATGTCGCAATAGTTGCTACCAGTAGTCTCAAAGCATTAGAAGATGCAATTGATATGGTACGAAAAGGCGGTGCTGTTATGATGTTTGGTGTTCCTTCAAAGGATGCACAAATTGTTTTGAATATGAGTAAAATCTATTCTAAAGAAATCACATTGGTGACAAGTTATGCTGCCTCTGATAATGACACCAAAGAAGCTCTTAGGCTGATTGAACTCTCTCAAATCGATGTTAAACAATTAGTCACTCATACATATTCTATTCAAGACTCTCAAAAAGCATTTGATCATGCTAGAAGTGGTGACAATGCAATGAAAATAATTATTACAAAATAAGAAAGGCTTAAGAAAGGTATTTCAAAATCGAAGAGATATGGACTGGGGATTAAAAAATAGACTTTCACAAATTATCAAACCACAAAATAATCGTGCGTTAATGTTGGCAGTTGATCATGGATATTTTTTAGGCCCCACTGAAAAATTAGAAAATCCAAAAAAAGTAATTGCACCATTATTGAAATATTGTGATTCTTTGATGCTTACAAGAGGTGTACAAAGAACATCCGTTCCAACTTCTACTAATGTGCCTATGGTTTTACGAGTATCTGGCGGTTCAAGTATTATTGGTGAAGATTTATCGCAAGAGGAAATTACTGTCAGTATTAAAGATGCAATTAGACTAAATGCCAGCGCACTTGCAATGTCTATTTTTGTTGGCTCAAAATATGAACATCAAACTATTGTCAATCTTGGGAAATTAGTCAATGAGGCAGAAGAATATGGAATTCCAGTACTTGCAGTAACTGCAGTTGGCAAAGAACTTGGAAAAGACGCTCGATATCTTTCATTAGCATGCAGAATAGCTGCTGAACAAGGTGCTCATATTGTTAAGACTTATTATTGTGATAATTTTGATAAAGTCGTTCAATCCTGCCCCGTTCCAATAATTGTTGCAGGTGGGAAAAAGATTCCAGAGATAGATGCATTACAATTAACATACAATTCAATCAAAGGCGGTGCTGTAGGTGTTGATATGGGTCGAAATATCTGGCAATCTGAAAATCCAGTAGCAATGATCAGAGCTGTTAGACATATTGTTCATGGAAATGCAACTGTTGATCAGGCATTCAAATTATACCAAACATTACGTAATGAAAAGACACAACAAACCAAACCACAACACAAATCAAACCAACCTACTCAAACCAAACCACAACACAAATCAAACCAACCTACTCAAACCAAACCCAAACCAGTAGCAAATAAAAAATAGCTTTTAATTTTTTATTCTAGCTAGATGTATATGTGCAATTTTCCATGTTGGCTGTTTAACTAACACAAAAGTTGCTCTACCTTCAATTGAAATATGTTCGCCTGTGTATGCTTTAGTATCTACTAGCATTCCTTTTTGATTTAACTCCAAAGCTACAATCGCTGCATTTCCAAATACACTTATTTTTGGATTTTTAATTTGATAGTCATAATCAGAAATACTTATGAATTTTAATTCCTCTAATTCTACTGTAGTTTGAAAATCTTTTAAATCATATGGTGGCAAATCACTAAAACTTGAAAATCTAGAATCATTGAGATGAATGTCTCTAAGCGATGAAAAATCCTTTGTCTTTCCTGATTCAAACAGTGTTTCAATTATTCTGATAATCTCTTCATTTTCCGACAAAATCGTTATTTCAAATATGAAAAATTATCAGTTTAAGTCTTCTGGACCAGACACGTCAAAAAACACTAGCAATTTCTTGAGAATCTTTATTAATTATCAATTGTATGTTACATTTGAATTTCAATGAGCACAACGATAACTGGTAAATTGGGTGTCTTATTACTAGTTGATCTAGTACTGTAAAAAGTGCTCTGAGTTTTAACACATTAAAATTATGGAGATTGATTTGATTGAATAAAATGGAAACTATGACAGGTGCCAAAGCATTGATGGTTGCTATGGAAAAAGAAGGTGTCAAAGAAGTATTTGGCTTACCCGGAGGTGCAAACCTTCCAATGTATGATGAATTTGCTAGATGTAATATTCGACACATCTTGGTTAGACATGAGCAATCTGCAGCACATATGGCAGATGGATTTGGACGAGTTAGCAGAAAACCTGGTGTGTGTTTTGCTACATCTGGACCTGGTGCTACTAACATTCTAACTGGAATTGCTACTGCACAAGCTGATTCTTCTCCTATAGTTGCAGTTACTGGTCAAGTTCCAGTAGCGATGATAGGAAAAGATGCATTTCAGGAAAGTGATATTATTGGAATGGCTAATCCTGCTGTAAAGTATGCATTTCAACCTAGATCTCCTGATGAAATTCCTATGGTAGTTAGAAAAGGATTTTACATTGCAGAAACCGGTCGCCCTGGACCTGTTCTTATTGATATTCCAAAAGATGTACAACAAAAAGAAGCGTCTATGATTTTTCCAGACGAATTCAAAATTCGCGGTTATCATCCATGGACTAATCCTGATATTGCAAATGTTGAAAGAGCAATTGAAATGTTACTTAGTGCAGAAAGACCAATTATCTTAGCTGGTGGTGGAACCATCATTTCATCTGCATTTGCAGAACTTCAATCTATAGCTGAATTACTTATGATTCCAGTCGTTACTACTTTCAAAGGGAAAGGCGCATTTCCAGAGAATCATCCATTATCATTGGGACCAATTGGAATGCATGGTCACGCAGAGGCAAACAAAATGATGACTGAGGCTGATTGTGTATTGGCAATAGGTACAAGGTTTTCTGATAGATCTGTTGGAACCTTTGAAGCATTTGAAAAGAGGCTAAAAATTATTCATATGGATGTAGATCCCGCTGAAATTGGTAAAAATCAAACTACCTCAGTTGCAGTAGTTGGTGATGTACGTGCATCACTTAGAATTATGGTAAAAATGCTTATGCAAAAAACAATCAAAAGAACTGAAGAAAATACTTGGATTAAACATGTAAAAGAAACCAAAGAATATTGGAAAGAAAATTTGAAACTCCATCCAGGTGAAATGGGTGCCGCAAAAATCTTGAGAAAGCTCAGAGAAATATTGCCTCATGAGTCTATTGTAACTACTGAAGTAGGTCAACATCAAATGTGGGCATCTCTATTTTATGATGTAATACAACCTGGTACTTTCTTTAGTTCTACTGGACTTGGAACTATGGGATGGGGATTCCCTGCAGCAATTGGTGCCAAAGTAGCAAAACCTGATGTTCCTGTAGTGGACATTGCAGGAGATGGTAGTTTTAGCATGACAGAAAACTCTCTTGCAACCGCGGTGTTGGAAGATATCCCTGTGATTGTATTTCTTTTAAATAATTTTACGTTGGGAATGGTTGCACAATGGCAACGAACTTTCTATAATAGAAGAATGATAGGAGTTGATCAAGGAAAATGTCCGGATTATGTAAAACTAGCCGAATCATATGGAGCTCAAGGAATACGTGCACAGTCAATGGATGAGCTTGATAAGGCAATCAAAACAGCATTGAAAAGTGACGTTGCAACAGTAATTGATATTCCAATTGATCCTGAAGAAGATGTGTTGCCATTTGTAGCACCAGGAACTTCTCTTGCGGATATGATTTTACCTTCATAGTGATTATCATGTGGGCTATTCTTACTCTTTTAGTTGAAAATAAACCTGGAATATTGTTTAAGGTCACTCATCTTTTCAGATCCAGGAACTTCAATATTGACAGTATTTCTGTGGGCGTAACTGACAATCCTGAATACTCAAGGATGACTATCACAACATATGGTGATGAAAAACAAGTCGAACAGATAGTAAAGCAACTTGATAAAATGATTGATGTATTAGAAGTAAAACACTTGGATGAGCACAAAACAGTATACCGTGAACTAAGTATTTTTAAGATTAAACTAAGTAACGCTAATGATAGTATGGAAGTAAACAAATTAGCAAATGCATATGGTGGAAAAATACATGATGTTAGAAAGGATTCAATAATGGTAGAGTTGACTGCCACTCCTGATCAAATTAGAGCCTTTGAGGAATTGGCAAAACCGTTTGGAATAATTGAAGTTGCAAGAACAGGGGTTGCAGCTTTGCAGAGGAGTGGAGCATGAGAATCAGAATTTTTGATACAACATTAAGAGATGGTGAGCAAACGCCTGGTATTTCATTATCTCCAGATCAAAAACTTGCCATTGCAAAAAAACTTGACGTACTTGGTGTTGATGCAATTGAAGCTGGATTTCCAGTAATCTCTGAAGGTGAATTCAAAGCTGTAAAGATGATTGCAAGTGAAGGTTTGTCTGCTGATATCTGTGGTTTGGCTAGAACTAATAAAAAAGACATTGATGCTGCAGTTGATGCAGGATTAAACTATATTCACACCTTTATCGCAACTTCTGATATTCATTTAGAGTATAAACTCAAAATGACACGAGAACAAGCACTTGAAAAAGCAATAGAGGCAGTAGAATATGGTAAATCTCGAGGGCTACTAGTGGAGTTTTCTGCAGAAGATGCAACAAGAACTGACAGAACTTTTCTTAAACATGTATTTAGTGAAGTTGCAAAAGCAGGTGCTGACAGAATCGACATCCCTGATACTGTTGGTTATGCAACTCCGGAATATATGGCAGAAATCACTAAAGATGCAATTGAAGCTGCAAAACTTCCAATTAGTGTTCATTGTCATAATGACTTTGGGTTGGCTGTAGCCAATGCGTTATCTGGAATAAGAGCAGGTGCTCAATGTGCTCATGTCACAATTAATGGAATTGGTGAAAGAGCAGGTAATGCATCATTGGAAGAATTTGTTATGGCTTTAAAGTGCTTACCTTATGATCAAAAATACGAAACTGGAATTAAATCTGAATTGCTCTATGAGACATCTAGATTTATCTCCAAAACTGTAGGGGTTCAAGTTCAACCAAACAAAGCAATTGTTGGCGATAATGCATTTGGTCACGAGTCTGGAATACACACACATGGCATATTGAATAATCCGTTAACCTATGAGCCAATAAGTCCTGAATTAGTTGGAAGAAAGAGATGGCTTCAAGTTGGAAAACATGCCGGAATTCATGGTATGAATGCAATGCTTGCTGAATATGGTATACGCCCAACAGATGATCAGGCAAAACAAATTCTTGATAAAATAAAAATTATTGGTGACCAAGGAAAACAAATTACAGATGTTGAGCTCCTTTCTATTGCAAGTAATATTCTAGGAGAAAAAGGAATCAAACGAATTGTCCAATTGACTGGATTTTCCGTATCTACTGGAATTGGAACAATGCCTTATGCATTTGTTAAATTGAATATTGATGGTAAGGACTTTATAGGAACTGATTATGGTGTTGGCCCAGTCGATGCTGCATTAAATGCAATTCAAAAAATTACCGGACAAATATCTGAACTTAGAATCAAAGACTATGGCTTGGCATCAATATCTGGCGGTTCTACTGCATTATGTGAAGTAACAATCAGAGTTGAAGATGCACAAGGAAATAGTGTCTCTGCAAAATCTATAGGCGAAGATATTGTTACTACCAGCGTTCAAGCAGTAATTGACGGTATCAACAGAATTATGCTCAAAAAAATGTTCAATGAAAAACAAATTGGGCACTAGATCCATTATGCTAAAGCCTTTTCATCTGTGTCTCCGTTTCTGATTTTCACTAATTTGTTTATTTTGTAGACATATACTACTCCATCTCCTTTTTCACCTGTTCTGGCTGTATCTTGAATTATTTTGACTATTTCATCTCCTGCATTATCTGAACATAGAATCTCC
>JAICOU010000103.1 GCA_025930495.1 Nitrososphaeraceae archaeon | reverse complement strand
TGGAGTATTTTTAGCTGCATTAATTGAAACAGTTTTTCCACCAATTCCAAGTGAAATTGTGTTTCCTTTAGCTGGATATAGCATATTAAAAAATGACATGAACGCATTTCATGTTGTAGGTGTTGGAATAACTGGTGGCTGTGGTGCCACAGTAGGTGCATTTGTGATTTACATCATATCAAAAAGACTGGGACGTACAGGACTAATAAAATATCTAAAATATGCAAAAATCAAAGAAAGCAGTTTAGAAAAAGCTGATCACTGGTTTGAAAAATATGGAGATAAATCAGTAGTCATTGGCAGAGTTATTCCTGGAATTCGTGAACTAGTGTCAATTCCTGCTGGGATTTTTAATATGAATCCAATCAAATTTTTGATTTTTACGTTGATAGGCTCATGCATATGGAGTATAGCATTAACTGGCGCTGGATATTATTTTGGGGTAGCAACTTTAAATATTTTTTAAAATCTGAAAAATTTCCATACTTTCACAAACTTGCAATGTAGTTATTTATTATAAAAAAATCCAAGGCTGCCATTAGAATTAGATAGTAATCTGCACATGAAACTGAGAGGATATAATTAAAACAAGCAGTTTATTGTTCAGGCAATTGTTGAATCTTTAGTACTTGTGGCTCTCCGATTGGAAATTTATTTGGATATTGCCAGAAATAGAAAACCTTACCATACGTCTCATCAAGTACTGGCTGTACTTTGTCTAGTTCATCTTTTTGTAAATCAGGGAATGCTGCTTTTGCCTTTGGGAACTCGGTCTTGTGATAATGCCAATATTGCTTTTCGTCATCAGATAATGTCTGGTATTGCTCTGAAGTAATTACATACTCTATTCCATATGGCTTGTCTTGGTCTCCCATCCCAGTTGGAAATAAAAGGCATGCTGTAGTATTGTCATCATAGACTTTGCAGTGATGGTGAACAATGATGTTTAGGTGATTTGCAAAAAAATCCCCATTTACGTATGGATTTATGTGTCTTATTGCTTCAATGTGTAGATCACTGAATCCCTGTATGACAGGATATTCTATTTGCCTTGGATTTAGAACCTCGTTGTATGTTGCTGTCTTTTTTTCTTGTGCAATATCAGCTGGCTGAACTGATGTGTTTGAGCCAAACATTGTCCAGCCAATTGCAATTCCTACCGAAATTGCAGATATTGTTACTGCTATTAGTGTTGCTCGTGTGTTCATTACATGGGGGAAACACCGTCTGCAGATATAAACATAAATGCGCTTTCAAAGACCTAATTCCCAAAAATTCCCTAAACCTATTTACAAATTCTTTTTCTTAACGATCCTTAAAAAAATGCTGGACAAAATTAATTATATGGTATTTTTGGTTGTTCTAAATAATTTTATGATAAATTAATCGTATGTTTTACCATGTTTTAAAATAATTATATCCAATTAGAATCAAAATAACAGGATGAATGAAGTACAAGATCATGTACACCATTATTGGATTAGACACAAAGATGGGTATCTTTTTTGTGGAATTTGCAAAAAGAAACAAGACGAGTCTACATAAGATATGTGTATTTTTAATCAAATCAGAATAATTAACGTAATACAGAAAATCCAATTAAAGTTATAATGTCACAATATTATCGATACTTTGATGAAGGCAATAATTTTGGCAGGGGGAAGAGGAAAGCGTTTACGACCAATTACTGATTATGTTCCAAAATCACTTGTTCCTATTAATAACATTCCAATTATAGAATGGCAAATAAAATATCTAAAAAAATATGGAATAAAAGAAATTATAATTTGCACGGGTTACAAGGCAGAAATGATTAAAAATTTTCTTGCTATGAAAAACAATCTTGGAGTTAAAATAAAATTTTCAATAGAAAAAACACCCTTGGGTACTGGTGGAGCTATCAGACAAGCAGGCTTGTCAATAAAGGATAAATCTTTTTTTGTCTTAAATGGTGATACAATAACTGACATTAATCTCAATCAATTAGCAAAAAAACAAAACTCAATTGCATCAATTGAATTAAAAACAAAGTTTGGAACCATAGAGACAAAAGATGATAAGGTAACAAAGTTTAACGAGAAAAAAGAAATCTCCAATTTATGGATGAATGCAGGAATATATCATTTGCAAAAAGAGATACTGAAAGACTTGCCAAAAAAAGGAGACATAGAAAAAACAGTCTTTCCAGATTATGCAAAAAAAGGAAATTTGGCCACTGTTAAATTTAAAAATATCTTGTGGTACTCTATTGACTCATTCAAAGATATTGAAGAATGTTCAGTAGAATTAAATAAAAGTAATTAGCTTTTTGCACCAGTTCTATGAAGGGTGACCATCATGTATGCTATTTCACTTACAAATGATTCATCCTTATTTGCTGATGCCGCATATTTTGTAGCATTGTCCCAAAAGGAGCTTTTTTGTGTAGAATTTTCAGCGTAACTTTGTTCGTTCAATAATTGAGATTAGAAATTGCTTTCATAATATTCGACCTCAATGATAAT